>JAACDD010000116.1 GCA_009937085.1 Bacteroidota bacterium | reverse complement strand
GGCGCTGCTAAAAAGTAAAAAGCCACTTCGTATTGCCTATGCCTTAGAAGAAAATCATTGGCAAGGAAATGTATCGGTACAGCTTCGGTTAAAGGACATTCAAGAACTCTAAGGTAAACTATTAGGCATAAAAAAACCCTCCGAAATTGGAGGGTTTTATTTATATACAGATAAATATTAAAATCTATACGTGAGTCCTAAAGTCCATGTTCTTCCAAAACCAATATCAACATCGTTCTCAACGTTTAACCCTTTCCAGCTATATCCTAAAGGTGACATTGCATCGTTATCAAACATTTGCTCAACATAGAACTGATCAAAAAGATTGTACACAGAAAGTCTTGCTTGTAATTCATTTGATCCAGCAGGAATAACATAGTTCAATGAAGCATCGACTAGGGTGTAATCTGGTAATTTTGGTGTACCAGCATTATTAGGTTGAGAAAATACACTTGGTAGTTCATCCACACCATCTTCCCAATCTGCACATCCATACTGGTCTGCATAGTGATTAAGTGAAATGTCAAGAGTAGTTGACTCATTCAATCTTGAAGTTAATTCAAATCCATATGTAGTTTGAGCAGAACCACCCACTTTTACATCTTTAAGGTAGAGCGTACCTCCTTGTGCAATCTGTTGACCAGTTTCATCATAACTAGTAGAAGTAACGTTATTGTTATATTTCCAATCTCCAACTGAAGCATAAGCTCTCAAAATGAAATCATTTGAAGGCTGATAAACTATCTGAGCCTCCGCACCAATATGAACTTGCTCAACGCTACTTGTTCTAGATTCAGACTCTAACTGACCAGCTTCAAAATCCGAAGAAACCAATATTCTGTTACCCCATTTTGTTGAGTATAAATCAATAATAGCTCTAAAGTTAGATTTTTCATAAGCATATCCAACTTCAAATCCTGTTATTTCTTCGTTTTTTACATCAGGGTTTAAGTCATTAGAATAACGTTCATTTGAAAATAAAGCAGAATGGAATGGTTGTCTATCATAAAAGCCATAATTCGCATACGCTTTTGAGTTCTCAGATAAGTTTACAGATCCCCCAATTTTGATGTTGAAACCATCATTTGTTACCTTAGGCATTTTACCAAGATTAAAGAAGAAGTCTTCTTTCTGATGTGACTGAGTTGAGTAGTTAGCAGATAAATAATAAGAGCTGTTTTCATTAACCTGTTCCAAAGAAACAAAAGCACCTAAGTAATTTATTATTTCTTCGTAATCATAACTAATTGCGTAATCGCTTCTATCACCAGTTTGAATATCTCCAAGAACTTCCCATGGATTATAAGATACCGCTTTTGTTGCTCCTTTGTATGAACTTAAACCTAAGAAATTGACTGGTATTCTAAAGTGAATTCCATTATAAGTTCTACCATCTAGTCCAAAGTTCGCTTCAATATTATCACCAAGTTTAGTTGTGTAATTGGTTATAAATCTATACCAGTTGTGCGAATTGATAGATGCCTTAATAATACCTCCATTAGCTGTGTAGCTTGGGTCTGTGTTTTGTGCAACTACGTTATCATAATCAATATAATTAAAATCACTATCGGGGTTTGCAGTTTCGTTAGCTGCACCATAGAAGCCCCCTTCAGGATAAGCAAAACCTCCTCGGCCGTTAGAGCCGTAAATTACAGTAGACAAAGAACTATTGTCATTTATTTCCCAATCCCAAGAAATGTTATATAATGGTTTATGATAAAAGTTTCTACCCCATGGTGTTTTCTGTCCATTTAGATATCCTCCGCCATCAGAAAATTCTTGTCCATATTCTATAAAATTTCCTAGAGCATCTTGACCTCCAGAACCATGCCATTGAGGAGCACCTGTTATGAACATGTTAAAAACGTGATTTTCGTTTGGCTTATATCCAATCGAAAAATAGTATGTTTGACCTTGACCCTCAGCGAACCAGTGGTTACCATCTCCTTGCCAGTGGCCTAAAAGCATAGAAAAAGCCCATCCTTTGTCATTTAAACCTGTCGAAACGTATGCAGAGTTTCTAAAATAGTTGTTTGTTCCAACCATAGACTTATAGAATCCCCCTGCTTTTTGATCAACTGTTTTTGTTATAATATTTACAGTACCTCCAACATTTGAGACCGCAAGTTTAGATGCGCCAAGCCCTCTTTGAATTTCTACTTCTGTAATGTCCATTAAGCCACTCCAGTTTGACCAATAAACTTTTCCATCCTCTACAGCATTAACTGGCTGCCCGTTTATTAAGAATGCAATATTAGTTTGTTCGAAACCACGTAAGAACATGGTGCCATCACCAAAACCGCCACCACGGTTAACAGTTTTCGAAGGGGTTGATCTCATGACTTCAATTAAATCAAAATATCCCCCCTTTTTTCAATATCAGCACTTGTTATGGTGCTTACGGCCATTGGAGTAGTTCTGTCCGAGGCAAGATCTATGACTCCTCCCATAACGACCACTTCGTTTAACGAAATAGAATCATTAACAGATGTTTGCTGTGCAAACACAAACGTTGATGCAAATGCAACAACAATAGATACTAGTTTTTTCCTTTTATGTTTAATTAATTTTCACAAAAATGACAACATTACTATCAACTCACGTTAGTTTAATGTTAAGCTATTTTAACTTTTCTTTAACTTTTAAAACGGCGTAATAATTGCGCCGTAGAAGCGTCATGTGAGGATATCTTTCTAGTGTCAAACTCATCCAAAATAACTGTTGCCAGTTGTTTGCCTAGCTCCACGCCCCACTGGTCGTAACTAAAGATATTCCACACCACACCTTCCACAAAAATCTTGTGTTCATACATGGCCACAAGTGCGCCAAGGGTTTTAGGGGTTAGCTTTTCAATTAACACCGTCGTGGTTGGTTTGTCCCCCGTAAATATTTTAAAGGGCACCAATTTTTCTAAGGCGTCGCCTGACAAACCTTTTGCCACAAGCTCCTCACGCACTTGCGCTTCCGTTTTTCCTTGCATTAGGGCTTCGGTTTGCGCAAAAAAGTTCGCCATTAGCTTGTCGTGGTGGTCTTGATTGCCGTGTAACGATTCCACAAATCCAATAAAGTGTGCGGGAATCAGTTTGGTTCCTTGATGCATCAATTGGAAGAACGCATGTTGTGAGTTGGTCCCCGGCTCGCCCCAAACAATATTTCCCGTTTGGTATGAAACCGCTTCACCGTTACGGTCAACAGACTTTCCGTTGCTTTCCATAATTCCTTGCTGCAAATAGGCAGGCAAACGATGCAAATACTGCGTGTATGGAATCACTGCCTCTGACTGTGCGTCCAAAAAGCTTGTGTACCAAACGGTAAGTAATGCCAAGATTGCAGGGATATTTTCATCAATGGGTGCCGTAGCAAAATGGGTGTCCATTTCATGAGCTCCTTCTAAAAGTGCTTCAAAGTGGTCTGGTCCTACTGCAAGTGCGATGGATAAGCCAACAGCACTCCAAAGCGAAAAACGTCCGCCTACCCAATCGTTCATTGGGAATACATTTTCGGACTGAATCCCAAAAGCACCAATGGCAGGAAGGTTTGTCGATACCGCTACAAAGTGGTCTGCAACGGCACTTTCGCCCAATGCCTCAACAAGCCATTTTTTGGCAGTTGTTGCATTCGATAAGGTTTCTTGCGTGGTAAATGTTTTAGACACCACTACGAATAATGTCGTGGCTGGATTAACTTTTTTTAACACTTCCATCACGTGATCGCCATCCACGTTAGAAATAAAATGCACATCAAGGTGGTTTTTATAATAAGCTAAGGCTTCCGTAATCATGGCAGGGCCAAGGTCTGAGCCGCCAATTCCGATGTTTACCACAGCTGTAAACGCCTGTCCTGAGCTGCTTTTTCGGCTCCCATCAATAACCGATTGGCTAAACGTTCGTATTTGCTCACGTACATTATATATTTCTGGTACTACATTTTCACCATCCACACGAATGTCTGCGCCTGCTTTTGCTCTGAGTGCCGTATGCAACACCGCGCGCCCCTCCGTTTGGTTAATAGTTTCGCCAGCAAAATACGCCGCCCGTGCATCTTCAAGGCCCACTTCTTTTGCCAAAGACACTAGTGCTTCTTTGATATCGTTGTCCAGGTGGTTTTTAGAATAGTCCACAAAGAATTGGTCCCATTCAATGGAAAACTGCTTCGCTCTAGCATCATCTTCAGCAAAATAGGCTTGCAAGGTTTTGCGGTTGGCTGCAAGTTCCGTTAGCTTTTTCCAGCTATTCGTTGTTGTTGGATTGATTTTTGGAAATGACATGAGTTGATGATTTGTTTAATAAAATTCGATACAATCTAATGCTTCTTTAAATGGTTGCATATGATCCATGTAGGCTTCTTTTAATTTTGAATCAATGGGTTTGGCTTCAGGTAGTTTTTGTCGAAACGGATCTACTTGTTTTCCGTTTTTCCAAAAGCGATAACAAACGTGTGGCCCAGAAGTATACCCTGTCATACCAACTGTTCCAATTACATCGCCTTGCTTTACGAATTGGCCCTTGCGCACGGCGCGCTTTTTCATGTGTAAATATTGTGTTTTATAGGTGCCGTTATGCCTTACGGTTACATACTTCCCATTGCCTCGGGTGTAACTCGCGGCAACTACTGTTCCGCTGGCTGTAGTGCGTATAGGCGTTCCTACTGGTGCGGCAAAATCCGTTCCGTAGTGTGGTTTGGTACGGCCGTAATATGAAATTCGACGACGTTTGTTGTAACGTGAAGATATACGCGAAAACTGTACGGGTGATTGTAAAAATGCACGGCGTAAGTTCTTTCCATTTTCATCAAAAAATTCGGTAATACCACGAACAGGATCCGACTCAAACTCAATAGCATAATACGGATTTTTACGATGCTCAAAGTATGCTGCATGAATGCGATTTAGTCCCACATAAATGGAATCGTCTACATATTTTTGGGTGTATATGATTTTAAATCTATCCCCTTTTTCAAGTCGGAAAAAGTCAATACTCCAGGCATAAATATCAGATAAATCATAGGCCAACAACGGGCTAAGGCGCTGTGCATCCAAGGTTTCGGAAAGCGAACTTGTAATGATGCCTTGCGCTTCAAATGTGCGCAGTTTTACTTCTTTTTTTTGTGTTTCCGCAAAAATGGAATCCTTCAAATTTACGACTACATAGTCCAGCATAGAGGGCTGATAAATAAACGCTACTGGAGTAGCAACGGAGTCTTTGGCGAACAAAAAAGTATATGGCTTTTTGGGTTGTATTTTTCTAAAGTTATACTTCTTTTTTGTTTTTCTATTGATGTCGTATATCTGCGGATACGTAAATCCATTTTCCAAAAATATATCGGCAAACGTATCGCCTTTACGCACGGTATCTCGAACCACCTCAAAGTCATTGAGTTTGTATCCAAAGGCAAAAACATCTGGTTCTTTAGGGGGTACAATTTCAACTGGTTCTTTGCTTGTTCCGCTACAAGCAGCAAATAGTACTAAAACGGTGAGCGCGAAAAAAAGTTTATTTTTTGACAACAATTTCAAATGGATTTTTTAGTCCCTTAAATTCATCTAGATCGGCGGTAATACTACCAACGCGCAAGGTGGCCTGTAAGCGTAAAGGAATTCTGTTTTTGTCGTTGCTAACCCATAGCGTTATGCTTTCGTTGCTGCGAAATACACGCCCTGACTGTACATAGGGCCTGAACTTTAAGGTATTAACATGACCAAATTTTGTTTTAATGGTTTCGGGACCTAAAAATTTAAATTTAAAGGCATAATTTGATTCGTCAAAAAATAAATTTACCACCACAAACTCATCCTTTTTTATTTCGGAAATATCAAATTCATTTCGCAAAAAATAAAAACAGGAGATTAAATCTTGAATGTTTGAGTTTGTGTCAAAAGTACCTTGTTTGTTTTTGAGCTTATCGTCAACAAACGCTTTATTGTTATCATGGTCAAAGCGAATGGTAACGTGTTTTTTGTATCCGCCTTCATTTATGTTACGGATAAAAAACAAGGGGCGAACGGCATCTTTGGCAAAATAGGAGTCGTAATAATCATCAACTTTAAAAAACCACCGCGCGAAACCTGTTGTTCGTCCAATGCCTTTAGCATGGAAAACCGGCTTGCCTTCCCAAGTTGTCTCGTCGACTTCAATCGTGGCATAACTAGCGTTAAAAATTCCGTAATGAATACGGAATTTAAACCACTCTCCGCCTTGAAAAGCATCGTTTTCAGCCGAAAAGGAATCTATCTTTTGAGGGCTAGAGTTGTCTTGAATTTCTTGGGAAAATATAAGCTGCGAAAACGCAACCACTACTATCCAAAGCCATCGATTAAGCGTCATAAGAGCAAAAGTACGCAAAAGCATTTATCTAAGGGGTTAAAATCGCCAACCAATACTAACGTGATACAGCAATTTATCAAACTGTGGGCCGTATGCAGCCATGAACTCCAGTGGGCCGGCAAATGTATTCAAACCGTATGCCAAACCCGTGCCAAAATAATTTGGCGTTGACGCCGATTTGCCATTTGCAAAAATGTCATCGCTGACAACCCCTGCGTGTATTTTTAATGCCGCATGATGATTTGGTATAAATTCATAATCAACGATCATTTCACCCTTTACAAAACTATCTGCACCTGTGTGTTGTTGCGGAAGCCCCACGAAAGGCTGGTAGTTTAAAAGCGGTGCGTTTCCGTAGCCACCAAGTAAAAAATCAAAGGTAGGTGTGTTTGGATTTTGAATGGTAAAGCCTCCCATGGTATTTAGCGATAGTGTCCACTTTTTAGCAAGTGGGAGTGTTACGCCCATCGCCGCTTTTCCAACAATAAAGGGAGAAAAAACACCAAAGTCTAAGGGTGATTTTTGACTGAAAACATAATCTATATTCCCATCAAAAAAACCGCCTTTTCTTGGAAAATACGCGTCGTCTCTTGTGTCCACTTTTAGGTATCCTTTTGTGCTGTAATAATCGGCGTCGTCAGCGAAAAAAAACCTGCCGTTTTCTACATCAAATAAATTGGTTCTAAACCTGTTTTTTTGATGTGTAATCCCCAGTCCCAATATGACCTCTTCTCTAAAAATCGTTTGCACAAAAAAGGTGTGCTCTTGCGTTAACCCTTTAGTCCTTGATGCTTCGTGCACGTTAGCCGTGTCGTCTATGTCAAAAACAAAAGGTGCATCTGTTTCAAACTGATCTAATGTTGCCTTAAATCCAATACTCCAAAACTGCCCTTTATCTATAAAATAGGCAATAGCATATCTTAAATTGTCCCCCAAAGCTAGGTCAAATGAAAATTCATCGTTTTTGAGTAAGGCGTGTTTTTGGGTAAGGTTTACAAGTACCATGGCTCCCATTAAATCATTGTAATGCGCCCCTGCGCGGAACAAGGTAGTATGTGGTGATTCAAGTAGATTTATTGCCAAAACTTCTTGATCGTTTTCTGAGTTAAGTGTATACCTAAAGGGCTCAAAGTTCTGTGTGGCTGCCAAGTTTGTCATCCCTTCACGCAATTTTTTAAATGGATAATTTGTATTGGGTTTCAATCTGATTTTACCTAAAATATAGTTTCTTTTATAGTTAGGCGTTTGTGAAAAGGACAACCTATCTAGTTGAAAGGAGGTTGGGATTTTTAGCGGAGATGTTACGTTTGGTATTTGCTTCTTGGCAAGCGATTCAAGTTGTAAAAACACGTTTTTCCCGGCTTGTTCTCCACGCGCGATAATAGCAGCTTGGTCTGCAAACGACAACATCGTAAACTCAGCTATATCGGGTTGAATGTAAATATCCGTTTTTGCTCTTTTAGGAGACATGATCTTTTCGGTTTGAAAGCTTCCTAATCGCACCAAAATATCCGAAAACGTAGTGGCTTCTTTGGTCTTAGAAATACTTGTTTGTACATCAACACCAATAATAACATCCACCTTTTTTTTAAGCATTTCTTCAATGGGGTAATTGTTAGAAACACCTCCGTCAATTAGTGTTCTGTTCTCAACAGTAACGGGTGAAAAAAGGGTTGGTAGTGCGCTGCTAGCATTTACGGCAAGCGGTAAAAAGCCATGATCCAACAGTACCATTTCTCCGTTATTTAAATCTGTAGCAATACAATAAAAAGGAATCGGGAGCTTACTAAAATCCCGTACCTCGCGCTGGTCGTGCATCAGTTGCACCAAAAAATTATATACATTTTGTCCTTTGGATAACGAAACAGGAAATTTTATTTTCCCTTCTACAACAGGCAGCGTAATGGCATAGCGTTCGCTATCTTCTTTGTCTTGAAAAGATTTTGCTTCTCGGTCAAAGTTGTCATTTATCAAATCGGTTAAGTCGGTGGTCAAAAGTAATTCTTCCAGTTGTGCTGCAGAATACCCGCAGGCGTAAAGCCCGCCGACAATTGCGCCCATGCTAGTCCCGCCTATATAATCTATCCGGACACCGGCGCGTTCAATTTCTTTAAGCACACCAACGTGTGCCATGCCTTTTGCGCCACCGCCACTGAGAATAAGGCCCACTTTTGGATCTTTGGGTTGCGCTACAGCAGCGAGAAAAAAGAAACAAAATAAAAGTCTAAGACATGTTTTTTTGTAGGTAATCATACGTTATTTTGGCTTTTTTAGGTCCTAATATTTGGGTTAATTCGTCTTGTGAAGCTGCCCTAATGCGCTTTACAGACTTAAACTTTTTCAGCAAGTCTGTTGCCATTTTTTCGCCTATTCCTGGGATGTTTTCTAAGGTCGAATTAATGGCGCCTTTACTTCGCTTGTTGCGGTGCAACCGAATCCCAAATCGGTGGGCTTCATTCCTTAACTGCTGCACAATACGCAAGGTCTCCGACCGTTTATCCAGATATAACGGAATTGGATCGTCTGGGAAATAGAGTTCTTCAAGTCGTTTGGCAATTCCCAAGATGGCTACTTCCCCTCGAATTCCCAACACATCAAAACTTTTGAGCGCCGCACTAAGTTGTCCTTTTCCGCCATCAATTACAACCAATTGTGGCAATGCTTCTCCCTCGCTAAGTAAACGCTTATATCTGCGATAAACGACTTCTTCCATTGAGGCAAAATCGTCGGGGCCTTCAACGGTTTTAATGCCGTAATGGCGGTATTCTTTTTTACTCGGCTTGCCATTTCGAAACACCACGCAAGCCGCTACGGGATTACTCCCTTGTATGTTGGAGTTATCAAAACATTCTATGTGTAGTGGCCGTTCGGAAAGGCGTAAATCACGCTGCATTTGAGCCATCACGCGTTGGCTATGTTGCTCTGGATCGGTAAGTTTGATTTGTTTGAGTTGCTCCAATCGGTTTTGCTTTGCATTGCGAAGCGATAAGTTTAAAAGCTGTTTTTTTTCGCCAATTTTGGGGACTGTTACTCGAACCGCTTCCCCCAAGTCCAACTCAAAAGGAAGTACTATTTCTTTTGATGAAGATTCAAATCTACGGCGCAACTCCACCACCACTACACGCAAAAGTTCTGCGTCCGTCTCGTCCAATTTCTTTTTTATAGACATGCTGTGAAAACGCACGATAGAACCGTAAGACACCTGCAAAAAATTAATAAATGCCGTAGACTCGTCAGCTGTGATCGTGCATACATCTACAGCGTTAATTTTTGCACTAACCACTGCAGATTTTGACTGGTAGTGCTGCAAGGCCTCCATTTTTAACTTAATTTTTTGGGCATGCTCAAACTGTAAGGTTTCGGCTGCAGCTTTCATTTCGTGCGTTAACGCATTGGTTACTTGCTTAAACTTTCCCAGTAAAATATTACGAATATGCGCGATGGCCTCATCGTAGTGTGATGTGGTTTGCTTTCCGACACAGGGCGCCAAGCAGTTTCCAATATGATACTCCAAACACACCTTGTACTTTTCGCTTGCAACATGCGCTTCGCTAAGGTCGTAATGACAGCTGCGAAGTGGATAAAGCTCGTTAATAAGATTAAGAAGTACACGGACCGTTTTTGCATTGGTGAACGGACCAAAATATTCCGAGCCATCTTGAATAACTTTTCGGGTAGCAAATACTCTAGGATAACGTTCCTTTTTGATGCAAATCCACGGATAGGTTTTATCATCGCGGAGTAGGATGTTATATTTGGGTTGATGCTCTTTAATGAGCGTGTTTTCCAAAATCAATGCATCCGATTCAGTTGGAACAACAATATGTTTAAGGCTGTAAATCGTGTTTACAAGGTTTCGGGTTTTTCGCGAATCTACCTGCTTTCTAAAATACGAAGACACCCTTTTTTTTAGGTCTTTTGCCTTGCCTACATAGATAATCTCTCCTTGCTCATTGTAATATTGATATACCCCAGGCTCGTTTGGGAGCGAAGCTACTTGCCGTTTTAGTGCCTCTTTTATCATGTTACTAAAATACAAAAACTTACCGCCGAAACGGTTATATTTATACATGCCTAATAAGAAAGCATTAAGGTCATTTTATCGTGCAAAGCGCAACACCCTTTCTAACGCTGAACTTACACATGCAAGTACTGCTATACTAGAGCGAATCATTGACGGAAATCTTATTCGTGAAGGGCTTGTAATGCTCTATTTAGATAGTAGTAATCATCACGAAATCCCTATGGAAAAATGGTTTGATACCTTAGAGGAACATCCCATTTGTGTGCCAAAAGTTGTTGATGAAAATGGAAAAATGGAAGCTGTAATGTGGGAAAAAGGAATGCCACTTAAACCCAATCAATGGGGAATTATGGAGCCAACAAGCACCTCCTATGTAAATCCTAAAAACATTGCAACCATTGTGATTCCGCTACTGTGTTTTGACCAACGTGGGCATCGTGTTGGTTATGGAAAAGGCTATTACGACAGGTTTTTATCGCGATGTATACCGCGTTGCAAAACCATAGGTGTTTCTTGTTTTGCACCTGTAGATAGGATAGAAGATACTGAAACAACAGATGTTCCGTTAGGAATTGTGGTTACGCCACAACAAGTACATTCTTTTTAACTTGACGTCTTTCGGGTTTTAAGCAGCAGCAATACGACACCAATACTAATAGCACTATCAGCGATATTAAAAACAGGCTCAAAGAAGGTGAAGCTGTTACCTCCAATAAGTGGTAACCACTCTGGCCAGGTCCAAGAAAACATGGGGAATTGTAACATATCCACAACATGGCCAAACATTAGTGGCGCATAGCCCCCTTCTGAAGGTAAAAATGTGGCAATTTGCCCGTAGCTGTTCGAAAACAAAACGCCATAAAAAACAGAATCTATAATGTTCCCAAGAGCACCAGCAAAAATAAGCGATACGGCAATGAGTTGGCCTTTAGGCATTGCTGTTTTTGTTGCGCGTACAAGCCAGTAGCCAATAGCCGAAACTGCCAATAAACGAAAAATACTGAGAAGCAGTTTGGCCGTATTATCAGATATAAAAGGAATAATGTCGTTTAGACGAGCGCCCCACGCCATACCTTTATTTTCTACAAACAATAAGCGAAACCAACCCCAATCTACAATGGCATCACTGCCATAAAACGTAAGGGAGTAATTAAGTTTGATATACGCCTTAAATGCTTGGTCTAACACCAAAACGGCAAGGATAATCCAACAAAGTTTGCGTAGCGGCATAAATATTAACGCTGCATATTTTTTGCCTCAATGCTAAGCGTTGCGTGAGGCACTAATTTTAATCGCTCTTTATTAATAAGTTTGCCTGTTACGCGACAAACGCCATATGTTTTATTTTCAATGCGAATTAAGGCGTTTTTTAAGTCCCGAATAAACTTTTCTTGACGCAGTGCCAATTGTGTATTCGCTTCTTTAGACATGGTTTTTGAACCTTCTTCGAATGCCTTAAACGTTGGGGCAGTATCGTCAGTGCCATTGTTACCATCGTTCATATAAGCACTCCTAATAAGTTCTAAATCGTGCTGTGCCTTTGCAATTTTCTCTTCTATTAGCCCCTTAAATTCTTGAAGGGCTTCATCGGTGTATCGGTTTTTTTGTTCCATAATATTAGGTTGTTATGATTTAACCATCGTTACCTGAGTGTGCAACGAGTCGAATGCTAGTTCGGTCGCTTTACTACTCGCTTCTTTTGCTACATATATGGTTGTAGCTAAAATTTCGTGTTGAATATACGCTTTGTTTTCATTTAAAATAGCGTTTAATTCTTTGCTTTCTTTGAGTGTAACTTCTATCGTATCCGTTACATCAAACCCAAGGTCTTTACGCATGTTTTGCAGCCTGTTCACAAGCTCACGCGCCATGCCTTCCAAACGAAGGGTTTCGTTCATTTGAATATCAAGCGCAACGGTAACGCCTTGTTCCGAGGCTACCAACCAGCCTGCAACATCTTTAGAGCTGATGACAACATCCGTAGCTTCTAAAATACAACTTTTAGTGTCAATTTGGATTGTTAAAGACCCTTGTTTTTCGAGTTCTTGTATTTGTGCCTCGTTTAAATTTTGAATGGCTTGCGCTACTCGTTTCATGTCTTTGCCAAAGCGAGGGCCTAGTGTTTTAAAGTTTGGCTTAATTTCTTTTACCAAAATAGCGGATGTGTCATCTAATAGTTCGACTTCCTTCACGTTTACTTCGGCAGCAATAAGTGCTGATACAGCCTCAACTTGTTTGCGTTCTTGCCCATCCAATACAGGAATCATGATGCGCTGCAAGGGCTGACGGACTTTGATTTTTTCACGCTTGCGCAACGACAATACCAAAGAGGTGATTTTTTGTGCGCGTTGCATTTTTTGCTCCAGCGAAGCGTTGATAACCTCCACCGTTGATTTTGGATAAAACGCCAAATGCACAGAAGAGGCTAACTCCCGTTTGGTTATGCCATTCAAATCTTGGAAAAGCCGATCGGCATAGAAGGGAGCAACAGGCGCCATCATTTTTGCCACGCTCATCAAACATTCGTACAAGGTTTGATACGCTGCAATTTTGTCTGCCTCGTAGCTTCCTTTCCAAAAACGACGACGACACAAGCGCACATACCAATTACTCAAATCTTCAGTTACAAAATGGGAAATCGCACGACAGGCACGCGTAGGCTCATACGCATCATAAAATTTGGTGGTGTTTTGAATCAAACTGTGCAGTTCGGATAAAATCCATTGGTCAATTTCTGGTCGTTCTGAAATTGGAATCTCATCTTCCGCAAAAGTGAATCCATCAATATTAGCATAAAGAGTAAAGAACGAATAGGTGTTGTAGAGCGTTCCAAAAAATTTCCGTCTTACTTCTTCTATTCCTTCTAAATCAAATTTCAAATTATCCCACGGATTCGCATTGCTAATCATATACCAACGTGTGGCATCTGGTCCGTATTTTTTGAGCGTCTCAAATGGATCTACAGCATTGCCCAAACGCTTAGACATTTTTTGTCCGTTTTTGTCCAAGACCAATCCGTTAGAAACAACATTTTTATAAGCAACCGAGTCAAAAACAAGGGTTGCAATGGTGTGAAGTGTATAAAACCACCCGCGAGTTTGATCGACCCCTTCAGCAATATAGTCAGCAGGGAATGTGGTGCCTTCATCTATTTTTTCTTTGTTTTCAAATGGATAGTGCCATTGTGCGTAAGGCATTGCTCCCGAATCAAACCAAACGTCGATGAGGTCTGATTCGCGGTACATGGGTTTTCCTGATTCACTTAAAAGTACCAATTCATCCACGGTGTCTTTGTGTAAATCTACACGCTCGTAATTGCGCTCCGACATATCTTCAGCCACAAAATCAGCTAATGGGTTTTTCATCATTACCCCAGCAGCAACCGATTCGTCAACAGCAGTTTTCAGTTCGTCAATAGAGCCAATTACACGAGTTTCATCTCCGTCAGAGGTACGCCAAATAGGCAGCGGAATTCCCCAAAAACGAGAACGTGATAAATTCCAATCGTTTGCATTGGCAAGCCAATTCCCAAAACGCCCTTCACCAGTTTTTGCAGGTTTCCATTGAATGGTTTGATTTAGCTCAACCATCCGTCCTTTGTGATCTTGAACTTTAATAAACCACGAATCAAGTGGGTAATAAAGCACAGGGGCGTCGGTGCGCCAACAATGCGGATAACTGTGCACGTACTTTTCAACCTTAAAGGCTTTGTTTTCTTCTTTCAGACGAATGGCAATTTCTACATCTACCGATTTTTCAGGTACTTCGCCCTCTGGGTAATACTCGTTTTTGACAAATTTGCCACCAACTAATCCCACATCCGTTCTAAATTTTCCTTGTAAGTTGACAAGTGGAACGGGGTTTTCGTTTTCATCCAAAATCAGTAATGGTGGAACGGGCGGATTGGCTTCTTTGGCAACTTTGGCATCGTCGGCACCAAAAGTAGGTGCGGTATGCACAATTCCTGTTCCGTCATCTGTGGTAACAAAATCTCCAGAAATAATACGGAACGCATCATCAGGGTTTTGATACGGTAAAGGAGCATCTGTCCAAAGCTGTTCGTATTGAATGCCTACCAAATCTGCACCAACAATCTCTTGCTCAATCCAAAATGGAATGGTTTTATTGGCTTTGTCGTAGGTTGCTAATTCGTTTTGTGCCTCAACCTCAGCATACTTTTTTCCAAACTGTTTCCCAATCAATTTTTTTGCAAGTAAAACCCGAACGGGCTTGTGTGTATATTGATTAAACGTTTGTATGATAACGTAAGAAATTTTTAATCCCACCGTAAGTGCGGTGTTTGAGGGAAGTGTCCAAGGCGTTGTTGTCCATGCTAAAATATGCAGTGGCAAATTGCCTTTGAGGGCTTCGGGAAGGGAGTCGTTTTTGGTTTTAAATTGCGCTGTTACAGACGTATCAGTTACATCGCGATAACATCCAGGTTGATTTAATTCATGAGAGGAAAGTCCCGTTCCTGCCATGGGTGAATACGGCTGAATGGTGTAGCCTTTGTAAATCAGTCCATTTTTATAGAGCGTTGCCAACAACCACCAAACCGATTCCATGTATTTTGAGGAATAGGTAATATATGGGTCATCCATATCTACCCAATACCCCATTTTTTTGGTGAGGTCGTTCCATACGTCAGTATAGCGCATTACGGCTTCTTTACAGGCGTTGTTATAGTCGGAAACACTAATGGTTTTACCAATATCTTCTTTAGTAATGCCAAGTTCTTTTTCCACGCCAAGCTCCACGGGAAGTCCGTGCGTGTCCCAACCAGCCTTGCGCTTCACTTGAAATCCTTGTTGCGTCTTGTAGCGGCAGAAAATATCTTTAAGGGCACGCGCCAAAACGTGATGAATTCCAGGAAGTCCATTGGCAGACGGTGGCCCTTCAAAAAACACGAATGGCGGTCTTCCTTCGCGGGTATCTATACTCGCCTCAAAAACGAGGTGTTTGTCCCAGAACGAAGCAATTTCTTCAGCTGCGGCAGTTAAATCAAGATGTGAGTATGTTGGAAACAAAATCTTGCACTAAAATTATGCATGCGAAAGTAACTAATTTAGGGCAAAATGTTATGTTGTAATGATGTAGAATCGTTACAATTCATACCTTAAGACAAGCTTTACGCTTCTTCCAGGTGCAGATAACCCTGATGCAAATTCGCGGTAGTGGGTGTCCCACAGGTTGAAAATTCCACCAGAAAGATTTATTTCCTTACTCAAAGGAAGCGCAAATTGCACATCCCAACGGTGCCAAGCAGGAGTGCCTGCAAAGGTATCGTTGGCAAGAAGTGGGGTTTCTTCAAGCCCGTCTTCACCCCAAGGCGAATAGCTATCGGGAGTTTTTTGTTGTGCATGATGCCAATGTACTGAAAGTTCCCCTTTTGGAAGTTCCCATTGTATTTTTTGCGTAACAAACAATGGGCTTATAGATGGAAGGTTTCCGCTGGTATTGTTTCCAATTCCTCGTGTATATGTTAACGATCCGTGGTAGGATACTTTGGGTGAAATCTTCCAATTGCTTTGTGCATTAAATCCATAAACCTTTACTGTGCCAACATTTATATTGGCCGTAGTTTTTACCTCATCTTCAGAGTACATGATGGTGCCTCCATCAGTAGTCGTTTTATCGCGAGTAATAGTATACGGTCCACGAGCAATATAATCTTGTACAAACGCGTAATATCCGTTGGTTTCTATAAACGATCCATTGTCCCATTGTTTGCGAATGCCAATATCTGTACTGTAAATATATTCGGGGGTAAGCTCCAAGTTAGGGACACTTAAAATACCGTGGTTTTCTCGCGTTTTACCTAGATCATCTACGTTTGGTGCCCTGAATCCGGTGGAGAAAAGTGCTTTTAGTTGCCATTGCGAATTGGGTTTATAATTATATCCTAACGTAACATTTGACGATTGGTGCTTTTGATTGGCGTGTGCCAATTTCGCATCAATAAGTGCTTGCTCGGTCCATGTAGCATCCAACGCTGTAATGGTATGTCTTGCGCCCAAACTCAACGTGCTTTTTGGATTGATATCGTGTCTATAATCTACATAAGCAGCAAAAGTGGCGTAGGTACTTCCGCCACTGGGGTATCGTGTTGGAATAGCTGTTTTTGGCTTTAATCCAGTAATTTTATTAGCAACCACCTCTAGTTCTTGCGCATACGCCGATGAGCGTACTTTGTTGTGTGTTATTTCGAATCCATACGACCAATCACGTCCTTTTTGCGTTTGGGCTGTAAAATCGGCATTGAGGCTATACACGGTGAGTTGTTCCCGTTGCGTTTCTCTGTTCAGACTTGCAAATTTTCGTTGTATCCTTGATTCTTCTAACAACTGAACAGCGGCAATTATTTTTCCTGAACGCAACCATGGTTTATTGCCAATAAAACTAATTTGTGGTGAAATCAGCAATCGTTTTTGAGGTCCATATTCCCAACGCGCAAAGCGTAATTCACCATCTTTGGTTTCTGAAAGTTTGTCAAATCGTGGAATATTCCCAGATTGTGAACCCTGAAGGTTTAGGGTAAATTTGACTCCATTCGAGGTGTGATAAATCCATTTTTGCAACAAATCTACTTGCTCATACGCTGAATTTCGCTGCACATTAGGGTTGTTATTTGTGGATGGTGTTGCCGCGTAGTTCGTGTCCCCGTTTTGGGAATATTCGAACACTTTCCCCCAATTTTCATAGCCGTGTACGCGTCGCTTTCCCATTGTAACATCACCAAATTGGGAGTAGGATACCTGTTGCAAAACCGCCCATTTTGGAGCGCTGTATTCAATTACTGCTGATTGTTTAGACGTGTTTTGAGTAAATGTATACGAGGATGTACCTGTTAGGCGGAGTTTTTTGTTTTGGTTGATAAGAGGTGTGCGTGTATAAAAGTGAATAACGCCCCCTAACGCATCGGAGCCGTAACCCACAGATGAAGGCCCAAAAATAACCTCCGCTCTGCTTAGGGTAAGCGGGTCAACAGAAAGGGCGTTATGCACATGTCCAGATCGAAAAATAGCGTTATTAAGGCGCACTCCATCTACAACCAAAAGCACTCGGTTTGCTTCAAAACCACGCAACACGGGGCTGCCACCACCGCCCTGTGACTGTTGTACCCGAACTCCTGGAACTTCTCGTAATAAAACCGCTGTGTTTTCTGGACTTATTTGTGCTATTTCTTGCTCGCTCAGTATCCCTACCTGTTGCGCTAAGCGTTGTTTTTTACCTGAGGCGCGGGAAACCGACAATACAATTTCGCCGAGTTGCTCCGTATTGGGCATCATCCAAATTACTTGCATAGATCTGATTTGGCTTTTTTGCATCGTTTGCATTTCATATCCCATATAGGAAAAGGATAATTTGGCATTTTTGTCAAATCTATCGAGATGTGCTACACCATTCTCAGAAGACGTTTCAACCTGTGATTTATCAACATTAAAAATACTCACCCCGATAAGTATTTCTTGTGTTACGGCGTCTTTTACCAATACCTGTTGCGCAACACCACAAAAGGCCAGTAATAGAAAAAGGAGATTAATTAAAAACTTCATACAACACATCTAATGATTTTGGCATTCTAAACGACTGTGCGTGTCGTTGATAATACTGCATGAGAAGCATTAATAGTGCGCGCCGCTGTTCAGTACTAGCCAAAATCGTATCCAACGCATCAAATTTCGTACCTAAGTACGTTTTAAGAAGAGAGACTTCATCTCCAGAGACACATTCGTTACTATTAGCGTATTGGCAAAACTGTCCGTTTTGCACATCAAAATAAGGTTGCGAGATGTTCGAAACATCAGGGTAAAAACCCAAATACTTAGTGAGTTGTATTAGTATGTGAATATGTACATTGGCTATCTTATCATGGGTATCAAGCCATATAAGCGCATGTGCTAAAAAGTGGTATAGTGATGCGTTTTCTTCTTCTTCTTTAAGAACCGATCGCAATACCTCTGCCAAAAACATACAGATACTCGACTTGGTGATTTCGGATGAAATAGTAGTATAAGGATAGGTGATTTTAGCAGATTTTAATACCGAAAGTCCTGCCCCTTTGGGTGTTGTTGCTACCAGTTCCAATTGTGTGAGCGGCTGGAACATTCCCATAGAAAATGTTTTTTTTCGCTTTGCAGACCGAACTCCTTTGACCACGTAAGCACGTAGTCCTGCTTGTTGTGTATAGGCGTGTAAAATCACGCTTGTTTCGCCGTATTTGGTGGCGTGTAACACAATTGCTTGAGTGGGTAGTTCCATTAATTTACAATCATCACTTTTTTTACGGCATTATCAAGTCCATCCTTAGACGAAGCAAAAATAAGGTAAACGCCTGAGCGAACGCGCTGCCCTGAAAAAGAGCGTAAATTCCAGCTGATACTGCCTCCTTCACTGGTGGTATCATACACCAGATTTCCTGCTATATCGGTAATTTTGACACGAGAGTCCTGTTGCAATCCTCGAATAACCAAGTTGCCTGTAAAATTAGGCCTAACAGGGTTGGGAAACACGTTTATTTCAGACAGTTTATCAGACTCTGCATAAGCATCTCCTTGAAAAACAACCATGCCATTAAGGGTGCCTAAATACACTTTCCCTGTGGCACTATCTATTCCAATGGATTTGACAGAGGAGGTGGGTAAGGGACTATTCTCTTTGGTAAAATGCTGTAAAATTTCTGTCCCGTTTGGACTTAGCAAAAAGACTCCAGAAGTTGCTGTACTCACCCATTTTTGGTTATTACCATCTACTTCAATGTCCGTTATTAGCTGTCCTGAAAGCAGTTCGCGAAGGTTTCCGCCGTCTTCAACTACAATAGAACGCAGTTGGGTTTCATCTTCAAAAAAACGATTCGGTGCGTAGAGCACTGCAATGCCTTCACGAGTTCCCACCCATAAGCGGTTGTCTTTGTCTAAACGAACACTGCGAATATCGTCGGAAGGCACGCCAAACTCACCTCCCATTAGACGTTTCATTTGCGGGGGAGATTGACTGATATCAACTCCAATAAGAGCACTTTTCAGTCCACCAAAGAAAATGATTTTGTCCTCGTATAATTCCATATTCGAATAGCCTGCCTCTCTAGTATAGTCTGATACGACTTCTGACAAATCATAGGAAGTCCATTGCCCTGAGGGGCTGCGTTTTTTTAGTCCATTTTGGACAAAACCCGTTAATGACCACAAGTTTCCGCTGTCATCTACTATTGCATCGCGGACGCGGATGCTTATGTTATCTCCATCAAATGTCAAACTCTCCAAACCGCTGTTTGTTTGATTCCATAGAACTGTAGGAATATTGTCCTCAAGCGCAACAATCCCCCCATGATACGAACATGCGTACAAGGTGCCTATTTCAGTTGGGTGTGGGACTACTCTAACAACACTCTCTGCGCTAAAAAGAGATTCGCTAGAAATGTTTTCCCAACCACTCTGCGTGAAATGGCTAATCCCATATTTTTCGAGTGGGTATGGATTATAAAATAAGTCATAATCGCCATGTGAAATCCAAAATTCATTCGCTAAAGACTCAATATCAAAAACGCTGTTTTGTAACGGTCCTTTTGGACTTACATATTTATCGTCACCAATTGCAGTGTATCGAATTAATCCCACTGAGGATGTGCCAACATATACCTCATCGTTAGCAACTAAACCAAACTGAAATGTGTTTCTGTTTACATCATCAATTGTTGTTATTGCTTCTACTACCTCAAATGATTTATTCAAACTATAAACACCCGTAAGTGTTAATATTACTCCCTCTTTGTGTGGAGCAATATGCCGCGCCTTTCCGGAAAAGCGTACTTTTTGAGCGATATTATCATGTAACTGAAAAAAAGAAACGGCACTTCCTTCATCTTTTGCGCCATACAGCTTATTGTCTTGCATCCAAAGGGATATCCAATTGCCTGACGCGTGTAACTCCCAAGAGGAAAATTCTAGTTTATTAGGGTTGTTGAGCAAAGTTCTATACACCCCTTGCTGCGTAGCTGCATATAAATACGCTTCAAAAATAGCGACTTGATTCACACGAATTCTAGCGCCCGAAGCACTAAAATAATAGGTGTCGCCAAATTCTAATGTTGTCGGATTTAGTTCTACGATACCAAATCCAGTAGCCAAATAAGCCACATTTTGATCTATCAAAATTTGATTGATTTGCTTTTCATCAGCAGCAATGGTAGTATTACGTTCAATAGCGTTGTCGATATCAACTTTTTTAGTATTACTATCTATTTTGGCTACCAGACCATTTTCAAACCCTGCTATAATTTTGCCATTGTGAACCGTTATTGCCGAAAAATTATCGCCCGAAAGGCCATCGACAGTAGTGATGGTTTCGGAGTTGTTTTGAATGGGATCATATAGAAAAAGTGCGTTTTCTGCCGCTGCAATTACGGTTTGGTTATACGTTGTCGCGATAGATACGTTATAGTAAGAATACATAGATTCCCACTGCTGACTTTGCCCCCAAGAATTGGACATGCATAACACAGCAACAAAAAGAATGCGTAAAAAACTAGCTTTCATCATAAACAAAACGGAAAATACGCCGTCGTGGTATACTACACGACACCCTGAGCTAACATGGCGTCGGCAACTTTTACAAAGCCGGCAATGTTTGCGCCTTTTTCGTAGTTAATGATTTTACTTTCAGCACCATACAATACGCATGCGTCATGAATGTCTTCCATGATATCCTGTAATCGTTGATCTACTTCCTCGCGTGTCCAATTGTAACGTAAGGAGTTTTGCGCCATTTCAAGTCCCGAAACGGCAACGCCGCCTGCGTTAGAGGCTTTCCCTGGAGCATAAAGTACATGGTTTGCATGAAACTGTAGTATTGCTTGTGGCATGGAAGGCATATTTGCTCCTTCACTAATGCAGTAACACCCATTAGAAATAAGTGTTTTTGCATCCCTTTCGTCTAGCTCATTTTGAGTAGCGCAAGGCATGGCAATATCACAAGCTACTCCCCATGGTTTTTCGCCTTTGTGAAAACGTGCAGAGGGGTATTTTTCTGTGTACTTATGGATTCGTTCTCGTTTTACATTTTTCAGTTCCATTATAAACGCCAACTTTTCTTGATCGATTCCATCAGGATCATGGATAAAACCAGAAGAATCAGATAAGGTAAGTACTTTGGCGCCAAGCTGAATGGCTTTTTCAGCAGCATATTGTGCCACGTTCCCTGAGCCTGAAACAACCACTTTTTTACCTTCAAAGCTTTCGCCTTTGGTTTGTAACATATTTTGCGCAAAATACACCGCGCCATATCCTGTGGCTTCTGGTCGAATAAGCGATCCGCCCCATGAAATTCCTTTACCTGTTAATACACCCGTAAACTCATTTTTTAATCGTTTGTACTGCCCAAACATATACCCGATTTCTCGGCCTCCAACACCAATATCACCCGCTGGAATGTCTCTGTTAGGTCCAATGTGGCGAAACAATTCAGTCATAAAACTTTGACAAAAGCGCATTACCTCCGCGTCAGATTTGCCTTTAGGATTAAAATCTGCTCCACCTTTTCCCCCACCCATCGGCAAGGTTGTTAGCGCGTTTTTAAACACTTGCTCAAACGCCAAAAACTTAAGTATACTCAAGTTTACGGATTCATGAAAGCGCAGCCCGCCTTTATAGGGGCCAATAGCAGAATTCATTTCTATGCGGTACCCTCTATTTACTTGTATTTCGCCTGTGTCGTCCACCCACGGTACACGGAACATAACCACGCGCTCGGGTTCAACCATGCGCATTAGAATATTCTTTCCGTGATAGAAGTCGTTCTCAACTATGTAGGGTAATACCGTTTGCGCCACTTCGGTAACTGCTTGCATAAACTCGGGTTCGTGTGCGTTGCGATTGCTGACTTCACTCAAAAAACCATTGATGATCTGTTCCATAAGATTCGATTTGTGTCTCTAATGTACGTCAAATTTTAAACTTCTAGCCCAATGCCTGAGTCAAGTCTGCGATCAAATCTTCGCTGTCCTCGATACCAACGCTAAGGCGAATAAGCCCATCCGTTACACCTGTTTTCTCCCGTTCTACTTTTGGAATAGATGCATGTGTCATACTCGCAGGATGTCCTGCCAAGCTTTCCACACCACCCAAGGATTCTGCAAGGGTAAACACTTTAAAAGAGGAAACTATTTGAGTCGCTTTGTTGAGACTGTTGTCTTTGTGTACAAACGAAATCATTCCGCCGAAATCATCCATCTGTGCTTTTGCCACCTCGTGGTTTGGGTGGGATTCAAATCCAGGCCAATACACAGATTCAATATCGGGATGTTGTGCCAAAAATTCAGCAACAGCGCGTCCGTTTTCGCAATGACGTTGCATTCTTACATGTAGTGTTTTAATACCTCTAAGTACTAAAAAGGCATCTAGAGGTCCAGGAACTGCGCCGCTGGCATTTTGTATAAACGCCAATCTGCTGGCAAGGTCGTCGTCTTTTAATACCAGTGCGCCCAGCACCACATCACTGTGGCCTCCTAAGTATTTTGTTGCGGAGTGCATCACCAAATCTGCTCCCAATTCTAAAGGGCGCTGTAAATAAGGCGAGGCAAACGTGTTATCCACAGCTAATAAGAGCTCGTTTGCTTTGGCAATTGACGCCATGGCTTTGATGTCAATTACTTGCATTAATGGATTGGTTGGGGTTTCTACCCAAAGTAGCTTTGTGTTTGCGTTGATGTGTTTTTCAACTGCTGCAATATCACCCATTGGAACAAAGTGAAACTTGATGCCATAGGACGCAAATACTTTAGTAAAAATACGGTAGGTCCCTCCGTATAAATCGTTTGTTGAGATGACTTCATCTCCTGGTTCTAGTAATTTAATCACTGCATCAATAGCAGCCATGCCCGATGCAAATGTGAGTCCGTGTTTCCCAGACTCGATGCTTGCAAGGGATGCTTCTAGGGCAGATCGAGTTGGGTTGTGCGATCTACTATACTCATAACCGAGGTGCTCGCCTGGTTTGGTTTGTGCATAGGTTGAAGTAAGATAAACGGGAGGCATAACAGCTCCGTACGCTTTGTCAGGTTGTTGACCACCGTGAATGGTCCGGGAGTTAAATTTTAGTTTTTTATTCGCCATGACTATATTTTGAGCAAATGTATTTAAGTTTATGTTAAGAGACCACATTATCCCATGAATTTACTGACCTTTGTAATACTATGGAAAACACATTTCTTTACCTGTCTAGTTGTTCTACTTGTGTTCGAATCATCAATGAATTAGAAATTCAAGGCGCTGCCTACCTGCAAGATGTAAAAAAACAAAAAATAACGCCTGATCAATTGGCTTTTTTATATGCGCATACGGATAGCTACGAAACGCTAATAAATAAACGAGGCCGTGTGTATGCACAATTGAAAAAAGAGGGAAAACCATTTTCAGAATCCACTTACAAGGCGTTACTAGATCAAGAATATAGTTGTTTAAAGCGACCCATATTAATCTGGAATGACAAGGTGTTTTTGGGAAATAGTAAAGCTACTGTCGCTCAAATGAAGCTCGCATTACATGGATAAACGCACACTTGCCCTTATCGCTGCTTTTGGCGCAACTACGATTTATGGGTTAAATCATACCATTGCAAAAGAGGTAATGCCTGCCCATATTCAAGGGTTTGGCTTTGTGCAAGTGCGACTGCTAGGTGCAACTGCGCTTTTTTGGATCGTTAGTTTTTTTGTTCCTAAGCAACGCATTGCACGTTCTGATATTCCACGGATGTTGCTTTGTTCCTTTTTTGGAATGGCATTAAATATGCTTTGTTTTTTTAAGGGAATTGAACTGTCTACACCTATAAACAGTGCGGTACTTATTACGATTACGCCCATTTTGGTGTTTGTGTTTTCTGCTGTTTTAATTAAAGAAAAACTTCTTCTGCCGCGAATTATTGGGGTTGCATTGGGATTTGTTGGCGCGTTGGTTTTGATTCTGTTTGGTAGTGAAATACGTCAGGACGCACCGAATATTCCATTAGGAAATCTACTCTTTTTATTTAATGCTGCAGGCTTTGGGATGTATCTGGTATTGGTGAAATCGCTCTCGGCGAAATACACTACCGTTCACTTACTCAAATGGTTGTTTTTGATTGGGTTTTTGATGGCGCTTCCCGTAACATATAAGGAGTTTAATGCGGTTTCTTGGGCTACACTTCCATTTGAAGCCATTTGGCGATTTGGTTATGTCGTTGTTGGGACAACCTTTATGACCTATCTACTCAACGTATATGCGTTAAAACAACTTAAAGCCAGTACCATAGGCGTGTTTACGTATTTGCAACCGCTTATTGGCATTGCGTACGCTATCGTTGTAGGTGCAGATGTGTTTACGCCTTCTAAATTGATTGCTGCGGTAGTGGTATTTATGGGCGTTTATTTGGTGACCAAGCGCTATGAAACAACGGTTTAATACGCCTTGTCTTCTCCTCTAAATAT
>JAACDD010000015.1 GCA_009937085.1 Bacteroidota bacterium | reverse complement strand
TATAGGGGCAGCTACATTAAAAAAACGCCCAATTTCTTGGGCATTTTTATCTAAAAGGAATTATTTGGTCTTTCCTATGGTAAGGGCTACCACACCACCCATAATGGCGGTAGACACGGTAGCAATAAGCACATCTGTAAGAAAGTGTTCAATGTTAAGGCCATTAGACGCAGCATAATAAGAGTTCATGCTAATGGCATACACTATACCTAAAACAAGGCCTACTTTGGCACCACTTTTAAATGTACTTATCGATGCCCAACGCGCATAAATAAGCGAAAAAACAAGGACATAAAATAGACTCCCCAATAAAACAAGTTGCATGGAATATTCTTGATTTGAGGGGTATAAATCGGTAAAAAGAATACCGTAAAATAACCATCCGAGTAAAAAATACACGATGGTTCCTGTAATGGTCGAATAAATAATGGATTTGTTCATAATATGATAATTTCATACTAAATTATATATTTTATTCAATTAAAATGAGAAAAACAATAAAAAAGATGATAATTATTCAAATATTAACCTAATCCGAATTTACCGTGTGTTGAGGGGTCAAAAGTTGGATTTGATCTTGAAGTCTGGCAATAACCAAATTCATCATACGCTTGTTGAGTTTGGATGAATTTGAAATGTATAGTTGATATTCTTCAACGGTGAATTGGCCAATCAGCATACCTTTAAGCGAATTGCGAAATTTCTGATCCTTACAAACAGCTGTTTCAATATACTGCATGCGTTTTTCTATGGATAGCGCATAAAACACGCCTTTGTGTTTATTGGCATAATTGATAAATACCTCCATGAGCAACGGATGTTGCAATTTAAGTATTGGACGCATGGTAGCGTTCTGAAAACGCTCTTCGTCCGACATCGTGTCAAACGTTTGATGCTTTTTTATTTCGGGGCGAATGCGAAGTAGGTCGTTGTGCCTGTCATTCATTGCGTAGAAGTTTAGTTAAAAATAGTGTGGTTTTAGTGAAAATTAATTCCGCTCTAGCTTAGTTATCCATATATTTTTAACATCCTAAATAGACTGATAATTTATATTATGTTAAATTGTGTTTTTGTTTAGCAAAATACCTAATTTCGTTCTACCTACTAAACTACGCCCCCATGACAATTGGAATTCCCAAAGAACTTAAAAACAACGAATATCGCGTTAGCCTAACTCCTGAGCATGTAGCTGCACTGGCAATAACACATCGTGTTATAGTACAGCGTGATGCTGGCCTAGGGTCTGGATATTCAAATTCTACCTACAAAGAAGCTGGCGCAACTCTAGTAGACACACTACAAGACGTATACGCGCAAGCCACACTTATAAGTAAAGTCAAAGAACCTTTACCAGAAGAATATCCCTTAATTCAGGCAAAACACATCATATTCACCTTTTTCCATTTTGCCGCATCAAAAGCGCTAACCGTTGCCATGCAACAAAGCGGCGCAACCTGTATAGCCTATGAAACCATAGAGGACGAACACGGAAACTTACCCCTTCTAACGCCTATGTCTGAAGTGGCAGGTCGCCTGGCAGGACAACAAGCAGCAAAATATTTAGAAAAACCGCAAGGCGGTAGCGGCATTCTAATTGGCGGTGTTACAGGAGTTCCACCTGCAAAAGTTATCGTATTAGGCGGTGGTGTTGTGGGTACTAATGCCGCAGCTGTGTTGGTTGGTATGGGCGCAGATGTGTTGGTCTTTGACATCAGCAAAAAACGGCTAAAAGAACTTACATCACATTTTGATGGGAAAATCACAGCTATGCTGTCTACGGCCAAAAATATTGGGGCGCACCTTCCCCTAGCGGATGCCATGATTGGCGCCGTATTGGTAAAAGGAGCAAAAGCACCAAAACTTATCTCCAAAGACATGTTATCACTGTTGCCGCCAAATACTGTAGTGGTAGATGTAGCGGTAGATCAAGGGGGATGTTTTGAAACCACACACCCCACTACACACGAAAATCCTACCTATACCGTTGATGGTATCTTGCACTATGCGGTTAGCAATATGCCGGGTGCCGTTCCGCGAACCGCGACAAAAGCGCTGTCAAGAGTGACTTTCCCATACCTTATGACACTGGTTTCAACGCCTTTAAATCGCTTAGATGATCCTTTTAAAAAAGGGATAAATACCTACAAAGGACATATCACTAACAGTGAGGTTGCCAATGCTTTTCAACTTCCTTATACCGCATTGTCAAATATTTTGGACTAATTCTTATCTTGCAAGTATGAATAAAATTCCTTCGTTAGAT
>JAACDD010000115.1 GCA_009937085.1 Bacteroidota bacterium | reverse complement strand
CTGAGGATGCTAGTGCGTTCCCATCGCTATCTAGTAGGTCTAGCTGGACAAATACTGTTTTCTTTTTTCCTTCATTTTTAACATCAACATTAACAAAAACATCAACTGATTTTTCAGAAAGGTTTTCATAGTGAACAAACACACCTCCACCTGCTACTTTTTCCGCTGCAGTAGGATGAGTGACGTAAGTATGGTTATGGGTTATCAGCCAGGCGTCCCTGTAAATACCACCAAAATAGGTGAAATCTAATTGCTCCTGAGGTTTGCCTGGAGGGTAGGTTTTGTCATTACTGTTATCGGCACGAACCGCAACTGTGTTTGGTTTTTCAAAATCCACGTATTCAGTGACATCAATATGTATGGGATAATAGCCACTAAAGTTCTCTTTTACCATAGCACCGTTTACCCATATTTTAGATTTACCCATAATTCCTTCAAAATGAAGTATGACTTTTTTGGAACGCATGCTTTCATTCAAACTAAATTGTTTTCGATACCATGCTGGCCCTTGGTAATTAACACCACCACTGGCAGCTAAAGGCAAAAGTTCCAAGCCATCAGGGAGGTTTACAACGCTCCATGCACTGTCATCAAAACCATGTTTTTCCGCACCAGTGACATCTTGCTTTACAAAGCGCCACCCTACATTAAAATTAATAGCTTCACGAACACTCTTGTCTGTCTGGTAAAACCCTGCCGTAGAAAACTGCGGTTGATATTTTTGAGTATATCCAAAACCACTTAGTAGCAAAAAAAACAACAATAGCTTATTCATTGGAATTTAAATTATCGGTTCGAAATGATGAAACAGGGAGTCCGTTTCTTCCAAATAGAGTAGGGTTTACACAGTTTTTATACCCATAACGGGCTGCAACAGGTTTAGTAACTTTTTTAGAAAACACTCTGATTTTTTGATCTTTATGATAGGGACTCGTCATAACTGCATTTGCTGGATAAAACACCATGTCAGTTCCAGCTATTTCAAAATTTTCTGAACTAACAATATTCTTATTTAAGTTTATCCGGTTTGAAAAAGTTAAAACGATCTCTTGGTCTTCAATAAAGTAATTTGTTAATGTGGGTGACTTGAAATCATATCCACTAATGCCATAATCTCTAGCAAGCGCTATGTATGACATACGCTGACCAACTTCCCTTTTTTTTGAGGGATGAATTTGGGTGCAATCGCCCACGTCGAGAGTTACTACCATTTCTGCATTACTCAAAGAATGGCTCGTATTCAATTGAGCTTCTCTTAAAAAAGCAGAATTGTTATTTCCATAATTGAAAGGAGCAATCTGGGCAAAATAAAAAGGGAAATCCCCTTGATTCCATTTAGTGCGCCACGCAGTAACCATAGCGTTGACTATATCCTCATATTGATTGGCATTAGGACGATTTGCTTCCCCTTGATACCACAAAACTCCTTTTATCCCATATCCAATAAGCGGATGCATCATAGCATTGTATAAGACCGTAGGCGTTATTTGTGGCACCTCAGCAATTTCATTAGGAATTGTTATACCTAAATCATGTAATGTTTTAACATCAGACCATGCCTCAGCCGTAGAAGAACCCCAAGCCGTTACTACTATCCCAATAGGGACATCTAATACCTTCTCAAGTTGATGCGCAAAGAAGTATCCAACTGCGCTAAAGGATCCTGCGGATGAAGGTGCTGCTTTTTTCCACATACCTTTTACATTGTCCAACGGCTTTAAACTTGCATTTTGTTTTACAGTGAAAAAACGGATTCTGTCGTTTTTTGAATTCACAATTGCATCCAACCCACCTTCAATGAAATTACCATCCAACCCACCTTCAAGGGGTATTTGCATATTTGACTGTCCTGAACATACCCACACCTCACCAATCAATACATCATCAATTGTTACTGTAGATGACCCTTTGATTGTAATGGTGTGTGGTCCACCCGCATTAGGGGTTGTTAATTGTAGCTTCCATTTACCATTCGTTGATGTGGTTGTCTGGGAGGTTTCGCCCCATGAACTTACGACATGTATTTTCGTTCCTGCCGAATCAATTCCCCAAATATTAATACCTTTTTGTTGCTGTAGTATCATGCCGTCACTAAAGAATGAAGCAACGTT
>JAACDD010000114.1 GCA_009937085.1 Bacteroidota bacterium | reverse complement strand
GTTTGAAACACACCGTTTCCTTTAGAGTAGGCCTGCGATAGCAACTCAGTCATGCCGTATTCGCTGTGAATAGCGTCTACGCCAAATCCTTTTTTAAGTCGCCTGTGAAGCTCTTCTCGAATGAGTTCTTTTCGCCTTCCTTTCATACCACCGGTTTCCATAACAATAGTGTGCGGCAATGCAGTAGGATATGCTTCGCAAAAGTCTAAAAGAGCAAAGCTCACCCCGATTAAGAGTGCCTTCTGCTTGTTTTGATTGAGTGTTATTAGGACGTTGTGCAATGCCTCAAATTGATCCAAATAAAATCCGCTATTTGGTTGTTTTGCTTGCCGAATCAAATCATCACACATATACACTAAAGAAGCATTTTGACGTTCGAGATATCCTGGTAAAAGCGCCAAAATATGATATTCGGATGGCGCACCATAAAAATGTGAAAACCCAGCATTGAAGCTTTGTTTATAAGTTGCGAGTGATGCCACATGATGCTGACTAACAGGCCCGCCCGTTCCAGAGCTTTCAAAAATCATTTCAGTACTTTCTGCGCAACTAACGCGATGCGATTTGAATAATGCTATGGGTAGAAACGGAATATCTGTGAGTTTTTTTACATCAGAGGGGCTACTATTTATCAAGTCACAATAAGAACGATACACATCGTTATTTTGGTACTGATACACAAAAAGCGCTAAAGCTTGTTTTTCAAAAGAAATCATCACTGTTCAAATGTATTGAGGATTTTTTTAAAATAAGGACATAAACGTATCTGTATTTTTTTATTTTTGGTGTAACAACGCCAAAGCATGAAAAAAAAGCACACACGCATTTTATTGGTTGATGACGAACCAGATATATTAGAAATTTTAGATTATAATCTAACTTCTGAGGGGTACCAAGTTGAGAAGGCAAAAAATGGTCTTGAGGCAATAGAAAAAGTTGAAGAATGGAAACCACATTTGGTGTTGCTTGATGTTATGATGCCCGAAATGGACGGAATCGAGACCTGTGAACGACTTAGAAAAAAATCAAATTTACCTAACTTAGCTATTGTGTTTTTAACAGCCCGTAGCGAAGACTATTCGCAAGTTGCGGGACTTGAGGCGGGAGCCGATGATTATATCACCAAGCCTATCAAACCAAAAGTTTTGGTAAGTAAAATTAAAGCTATTTTACGTCGATTTGACTCCGCTGACCCCAAAAATGACGTTGTTGAAGCAGGCGATTTACTAATTAACAGAGAAGAATATAAAATTATTTATAAAGGGGAAACGCTTGTTTTGCCTCGCAAAGAATTTGAACTACTTTCATTATTGGCATCTAAACCCCAAAAAGTCTTTGAAAGAGAAGAAATTTTAAATCGTGTTTGGGGGAACGAGGTTGTTGTAGGCGGTAGAACTATAGATGTTCACATTAGAAAATTACGTGAAAAAATTGGCGATAAACACTTTAAAACAGTCAAAGGAGTAGGTTATAAATACGTGCTGTAGTATGGCAAAAACTCCACGTAAAATAAACCGATTTTCACTGATTTTATCTCTTTCGATAACTGTTTTTGTTGTTTGTCTTAATGCTTTGCTGTTGTTCTTTTATACCGACAAGAACCCCTTTAGCAAGGCAAACACAGTACCCTTAATTTTTTCTGTAATAGCTATTTTTTCGATTTGTTTTATAATTTTCAATTACCGTATCGAAAATTATATCTACAAGAAAACCAAACAGTTATATCAAGATTTGATGCCTAACTTAGATGGTGAGCTTAACGATATTCTCATAACAGATGACATGGATTCGCTTTTGAATAATGTGAAAAAAGTTGCGCTAAAAAGAAGTGTTGAGATTGATAGCCTAAAGGATCAAGCTGCTTTTAGGCGTGAGTTTTTGGGTAATGTTGCGCACGAGCTAAAAACACCACTTTTCACGGTTCAAGGATATATTTTGACTTTGTTGGACGGCGCCTTAAAGGATAAAAATGTAAATAAAAAGTATTTGACTCGTGCGAGTAAAGGCGTAGAAAGATTAATTTACATTGTAAAAGACTTAGACTTATTGACCAATTTGGAAAAAGGCAATACTGAGCTAGAGATGTTTCATTTTGATATTATTGACTTGACACAAAGTATATTTGATATGCTTGAAATGCAAGCTTCAAAATCGAGTATTAACTTAGAGTTTGATAAAAAATACGAAGAACCTATTTCAGTTTATGCCGATAGGGAGCGGGTGCAGCAAGTGTTGACAAATTTGATTATGAACTCCATAAAATACGGCAAAATGAAAGGTACGACAGAAGTAAGTATTCAGCCGATTTATGAAAATAAAGTTATCATTCGCATCCGTGATAACGGAGAAGGAATTGAAGAAGAACACCTGCCTCGATTATTTGAGCGATTTTATCGTGTAGATAAAAGTGGAAACCGCAGGATGGGTGGTTCTGGATTGGGACTTGCTATTGTGAAACATATTATTGAGGCACATGGCGAACAAATTTTTGTAGAAAGTCAGCCTGAAATCGGTTCCGAATTTTCCTTTACGCTAGATAAAGGTGAAGTTGTAGCTACCGCTTAATTAGATGTTTTGGGAAGTAAAAACAAATTAAAACGCTTTAAAGAAAACGAGTCCTTTGCGAATGTTATTCAGCCTACTCGCGAGGACTTGTTATCTGAAAAATTTCCTCAAAAAGGCAATTGGGAATCCTATTTTGGGAACAGCAATCCTATAGTCTTGGAGCTTGGTTGTGGTAAAGGCGAATATACGGTTGGACTGGCGCGCAAAAATCCGAACGTAAATTATATTGGTATTGATATAAAAGGCGCACGATTTTGGCGCGGCGCAAAAACAGCACTAGAAGACGGTTTACAAAATGTAGCGTTTATTCGAACGCAAATTGAACTTTTAGAGTACGTTTTTGCTAAAAACGAAGTGTCAGAAATTTGGATTACGTTCCCCGATCCGCAATATAAATTTAAGCGTACCCACCACCGGATGACAAACCCTATTTTTCTGCGTCGTTATCATCACGTACTAAAACCCAAAGGCGTAATGCACTTAAAAACCGACTCTGCTTTTTTACACGGTTATACGCTTGGCGTATTGGACGGTTGGGGCATTGCACCCGAAATGGCACACCACGATATCTACCAATACGTTCACGCGCCAGAGGATGTCATTGACATTCAAACGTTTTACGAGCAGCAATACCGTGAACGAGAAATTCCCATTACCTATCTTAAATTCTCATTTCCAAAAGATGTCCCAACAGCATGATTTTTTTGAACGCGTATACGAAGTGGTACGGCAAGTGCCTTACGGAAAAGTAACAACTTATGGCGCCATTGCTCTTTTTTTGGGTGCTGCGCGTAGTGCAAGAACGGTAGGCTATGCCATGAATGCTGCACATACCTTACATGATGTTCCTGCGCATCGTGTGGTTAACCGAAACGGTGTACTTACAGGGAAGCATCATTTTGGTGGTATAAACACCATGCAGCAGCTTTTAGAAGCTGAAGGGCATACTGTTATTGACGACCAAATTCAAGATTTTGATGCCGCACTGTGGAATCCAAACGAATAGGTGGTTTCTTAACCCGATGCCCTATATTTGTATTCTTATTTAGATTTAATGAAAATTACACGCGCTGCAATCGAAAGGCATTGACATCTATTAGTTTGCCAGGAGAAAGGAAAAATTTGATGGAAGCTGATGCGGTTAAAAACATCAATATTTTTGGTGATGAGGTTGTGGTGGATATTGCCATGACCAATCCTGCGTTGCAAGCGAAGAAAAAAGTTGAGGTTTCTGTGATGAAAGCCATTCATGATGACGTTTATGAAAAGGCAAAAATCGCGGTGAATATTACGGTTAATGCTCCCGAGAAAAAGCAAAATCCCAATCTAATTAAAGGAAAACCTATTCCTGGGATTCAGAATATTGTAGCCATTGCATCTGGGAAAGGCGGTGTAGGGAAATCTACCGTTACCGCAAATTTGGCAGTTTCATTAGCCAATATGGGGTTTAAAGTTGGCGTTTTAGATGCGGATATTTACGGCCCATCTATGCCGTTGATGTTTGATGTGGCTAACGAAAAGCCATTAGCAAAAAATATCGATGGAGTATCTAAGATGGTTCCGATAGAAAATTTTGGAGTCAAATTGTTATCCATTGGGTTTTTCACTAAACCGGATCAAGCTGTTATTTGGCGCGGACCTATGGCTGCAAAAGCGTTGAATCAAATGATTTTTGATGCTGCTTGGGGCGAACTTGACTTTTTGTTGATTGACTTGCCTCCTGGCACAGGGGATATTCATTTGAGCATTATGCAGTCATTACCCATAACGGGTGCAGTAGTGGTGAGTACACCACAAACGGTTGCGCTTCCTGACGCCAAGAAAGGCGTAGCGATGTTCCAGCAAGAAAACATTCAAGTACCTGTGTTGGGCGTTATTGAAAACATGGCGTATTTTACTCCTGAAGAACTTCCAGAGAACAAATATTATATTTTTGGTAAAGAGGGAGCGCGCTATTTGGCTGCCGATTTGGGTGTGCCATTCTTGGGCGAATTACCTTTGGTACAAAGTATTCGCGAGGCAGGAGATATTGGACGTCCAGCGGCCATGCAAGAAGCAACAGCTGTTTCCGATGCTTTAATTAAAGTGACTAGAGAAGTGGTTCAAGAAGTTGTGTCTCGCAACGAACATTTACCACCTACAGCGGCAATTAAAATAACCACAATGGCAGGTTGCGCTGCCGTTACTAAAAAATAAGTTATGAACGACCTTAATCAACGTATTGAACAAGCTCTTGAGGAAATCAGACCGTTTTTAAAATCGGATGGTGGCGATATTGCGCTTTTGGGTATTGAAGACCAAACCGTTAAGGTGCAACTTATGGGCGCCTGCGTGGGGTGTTCCGTAAACCAAATGACGCTAAAACAAGGCGTTGAGCTAACCATTAAAAAATACGCTCCCGAGATTAAGGAAGTGGTGAATGTGGACTAAAACCTCATTTAATAATCTTTAAGATTTAACTCGTTTTTCTAGAAACGACAGCTATTAAAACACCACCAACTGCATACATTGCAGTCCAATAAATCCCATCTAAAATATATATAGGAGCTTCAAAAGCGTTTTGTGTTGCATATCGTATCAAACTCATGGATACGACTACTAAAAGCGAAGCCCAGAAGCCAAAAATAAATCCGTTTTTATTGCTAAATATTCCGCCAGACCATTTGTGAAATATATGAACAAAAGCATAGGAGAGCAGTAAAACACCAAAGGCAAGTAGCCCGAGATTTAGTTCATTGTCTGGCCGGCTAATATCAATGCGTACATATTCTTGAATACACGAAGCTGTAGCCCAATAAAAAAAGTATGGTGTGATAAAGAAAAACACAAAGACCACGATGGTAGACCAAAGGATAGATTTAGAAAACATAATATTTATTTTGGTTAAGTGTTTCAAAAATAACAATAATCCAATTAAGTGTTGCAAATGACAGAACCAAAAAACTATAGGTTGTATATTTGTCAGCTATGGAACAACGCTTTGTTGCAAAAAATGCACAACTCACAAAAGATAGTTTTACCACCCGCTGGCAAGCACCAAGTAACATTGCCCTTGTTAAATATTGGGGGAAAACCGCTCCGCAGCTGCCTAAAAATGCATCGGTAAGCTTTACACTTTCCAATGCGGTTACTAAAACAGAAGTTGCCTTCACTCTGTTAGAAGAACCTTCAGAAAAAGTTACGTTTTCCATTGTTTTTGAAGGCGAAGAAAAGCCGAGCTTTCGACCAAAATTGGAAGCCTTTTTTGCCAATATATTGCCGTATCAGCCTTTTTTGGCACATTACAAATTGACAATAACATCTCAAAATACATTTCCGCATAGTAGTGGAATTGCATCTTCAGCTTCTTCCATGGCTGCTTTAGCGGCATGTTTGGTTGATTTAGAATCTCAATTTGTTCCGCTTTCTGAAGAAGATAAAATGAGTAAAATTTCGTTTTTAGCACGATTGGGTTCTGGAAGTGCTTGCCGCAGTACGCAAGGTCCAATGATGGCATGGGGATCTCATGCTGCAATATCAAATTCAACAGATTTATTTGCAGTTACCGCAGCTAATATCCATCCTGTTTTTACAGATTTTTGTGATGCTATTTTATTGATCGACAAAGGTCAAAAACAAGTAAGTAGTACCCTAGGGCACAAATTGATGCATCAGCATCCATACGCCGAACAACGCTTTGCGCAAGCCAACGACCACCTCGCTGAGCTTTTACCCATTTTACAGCAAGGCGACTTAGATGCTTTTATAGCGATTGTAGAGAAAGAAGCTTTACATCTTCATGCAATGATGATGACTTCTGATCCGTACTTTATTTTGATGGAACCCAATACGCTTAGCGTGATTAATAGAATATGGATGTTCAGAAAAGAAACGGGTATTCCGGTTTGCTTTACCCTCGATGCAGGTGCAAACGTGCATGTGCTCTACCCAAACAATGTTGCAGAAGCAGTAAACCAATTTATTGAAGCTGAACTCCTTCAATTTTGTCAATACAGACAATGTGTACACGATAAGGTTGGCACAGGAATAAAAAAGTACTAAGTTTGTGTTGTGAAAGGACCACTTTTTTACGCTAAGATTTTGCTTTTTGGAGAGTATGGTATCATTAAAAACTCCAAAGGCCTTTCTATTCCGTATAACTATTACAAAGGCGCACTTCGCATGGACGATAGCGCTTCTGAAAAGGCAGTTTCTTCCAATAAAAAACTTCGAGAATTTGCGCAACACCTTGCTACTTTAGATATCGATTTAGTGCAATTTGAACTGGACAGACTAACTGCTGATATTGAAAAAGGCATGTATTTTGACAGCAGTATTCCTCAAGGCTATGGCGTTGGAAGTAGTGGTGCGTTGGTAGCGGCAATTTATGATCGCTATGCCATTGAAAAAATTACAGTTTTAGAAAATTTAACGCGTTCTAAACTGACCAAGCTCAAAACTATTTTTGCCGCAATGGAGTCTTTTTTTCATGGCAAATCTTCTGGACTTGATCCGCTGAATAGTTTTTTAAGTCTTCCTATTTTAATTCATTCCAAATCGGACATTGAGCCAACTGGAATTCCATCACAGTCACAACATGGCAAAGCTGCTGTATTTTTATTAGATAGCGGTATGACAAGCGAAACAGCGCCTTTGGTATCTATTTTCTTAGACAATTTTGAGGCACCTGCTTTTCGTAAAATGATGAAAGATGAATTTATTACCATATCCGATCGCTGTATTGAGCATTTTTTAAAAGGGAATATACAATCCCTTTTTTCTGATGTGAAAAAATTATCTTCCGTGGTTTTGGACCACTTTAGCCCCATGATTCCAAAGCGTTTTCTTGAACTTTGGAAAACGGGCTTAGACACAAACGCTTACTACCTAAAACTTTGTGGTTCTGGTGGTGGCGGGTATATTCTTGGTTTCACCCAAGATTTACCCAAAGCAAAAGCACTTCTTTCTGACCATAAATTAGAGGTCGTTTATACATTCTAACATGAGCGCTTCGTCCTCATCTACCAAATTGTTTTTACAAGCAATTGGCTTGTTTTCATTGGTGCGTGGTGTTAATGTTTCAGTGTTGATGTTGGCACAGTTACTCACATCGGTTTTTATTTTTTCTTCGGAAGATATTGCGCCAACAGTGTTGGACTTAAACCTTTGGCTCATTGTGTTAGCAACGGGGTTTAGCGTTTCAGGCGGTTACATTTTTAATGCCTTTTTCGACGAAGAAAAAGACCTTATTAATCGCCCAGAAAAAACCCTTTTGGAGCGTCATATTTCTGCCAAAACGAAACTCGGCGTTTACTTTGCGTGTTCTATATTAGCACTTTTGGTGGCAAGTTATGTTTCGTTTCGCGCGGTGGTGTTTTTTACGTCTTACATGGTTGCCATGTTTTTATATTCTTCATTATTGAAACGCGATCTTTGGTTTGGAACGCTTACGAGCACTTTGCTAACGGTCGTGCCATTCTTTGCTATTACGGTTTATTACAATAATTTTTCTCTTGAAATTTTGACGCATGCCGCTTATTTATACACCCTTATAAGCATTCGAGAGTTTGTAAAGGACTTGTATAATATTAAGGGAGATATGGCGCAGAATTACAAAACTTTTCCAGCAGTTTGGGGCGAGCGTAAGACAAAACAACTGATCAGTATCCTTATTTTTTGTGCCCTTTTGGTTATTGCGGTATTACGCGCCTTTTTTGATTTAAATGCCATGGGGTATTATTTTATTGCCGCGGCTATTTTTCTTGTCTTTCTTTGGGTGTTGCTTTGGCGCGTCCAAACCACGCGGCATATGGGATTATTGCTTCAATTTGTACGGCTTATTATTTTGTTGGGCATAATAAGTCTACCTTTATTACGCTTAACCGCTTAGGCTTCTTACTTTTGCACATCCGTTTGGGCATCTGCAATTAGCGGTGAAATATAAATTCGATGAAAAAAGAAAATTCAAAAAAACCTCAAGAGGGTATTCGGTTAAACAAGTTTATTGCCCATGCGGGGATATGCTCACGTCGTGAGGCGGATATGCATATAACGCTGGGATCTGTTAAGGTTAACAATAAAGTCATGACGGAACTCGGTTATAAAGTAAAGCCTACCGATGTGGTACACTTTGATGGACAGAAACTCCAAGCCGAAAAACCTGAATATGTTTTGCTGAACAAGCCCAAAGGATTTATTACCACCACCCGTGATGAAAAAGCCCGCAAAACAGTCATGGATCTGATTTCAAATGCAACAAAATCACGCATAGTTCCAGTGGGTAGACTTGATCGTCCAACTACCGGATTGTTACTTTTCACAAACGATGGCGATTTAGCAAAAAAGCTCACACATCCAAGTACAGGAGTTAAAAAATTGTATCACGTTGTGCTTGACAAAACAGTAAGTGGACAACATTTACAACAGATTAAAAGTGGTATCAATCTTGACGATGGTACTATAAAAGCTGATGAAGTGAGTTTTGTGCAAGGGGCTTCAAAAAGGGAGGTCGGCATTGCGCTTCACTCTGGGAAAAACCGTATAGTACGCCGTATTTTTGAACATCTTGGTTATGAAGTGATAACGCTTGACAGGGTGTTATTTGCTGGATTGACCAAAAAAGATTTACCTCGAGGCCATTGGCGTCATTTGTCGCAAAGCGAAGTGCAGCAGCTAAAAATGTTGTAGTTTAAATGCGGTTTTTAATCGAACTGTATGCCACAAAACCAAATCCTATAAACAGCAATAAGTGAAAAGGGAATAGTCCAAAATCGCCTTCATT
>JAACDD010000113.1 GCA_009937085.1 Bacteroidota bacterium | reverse complement strand
TTATTACACCTGCTTAAACCTCCCTCAACAACTCCTCTAAATACTCGCGGTTATTGGAAAGGCGCGGTACTTTATGCTGTCCGCCAATTTTACCTTTTTGCTTCAGCCATTTGTAAAAGGTTTTAGGAGCTGCTACATGTAGTTTTAGCGGCATCAGTGTCATATTTTTATAGCGTTTGGCCTCGTAGTCGGAGTTAATGCTTTGCAAGGCTTCGTCTAAGTCTGTAGCAAAGGCTTCGGGGTTTTGCGGCGGTTTTTTAAACTCTACAAGCCATTCGTGCCCGCCTTTTTCAGAGCCTTCCATAAAAATGGGCGCAGCGGTGTAGTCCACCACTTGGACCTTGTATTTTTGGCAAACTGTTTCTAGTGCGTTGTCGGCATTTTCAATGACCAATTCCTCCCCAAATACATTGATAAAATGTTTGGTTCTACCTGTAATTTTAAAGCGATAAGGTAAAACAGAAGTAAAGCGTATCGTATCACCAATGTGGTAGCGCCACAATCCGGCGTTGGTGGAAATAATTACGGCGTATTGCACGCTAACTTCAACCTCAGAAAGGGGTATTACACGCTCGTTTTTTGTGCCGTAGGTTTTCATGGGGATAAACTCATAAAAAATCCCGTAGTCCAGCATGAGTAAAAGTTCGTCCGAATGCAGTTGATCTTGTACGCCAAAAAAGCCTTCAGAAGCATTGTAGAGTTCCACATAATGAATGCTATCGCTAGGCAATAAGGATTTGTACTGTTCTTTGTAGGGCAAAAAGTTTACGCCGCCGTGAAAATAGACTTCCATATTGGGCCAGACGTCCAAGATGGTTTCTCGTCCGGTTTCTGCCAATACCTTTTGCAGTAGCACCAACATCCAAGAGGGAACACCCGCCATACTGCGAATATCTTCTTTGAGGGTTTCTTTTACAATCGCCTCCATTTTGGATTCCCATTCTGCCATTAACGACACTTTTTGACTGGGCGCACTTACCAGCTCTGCCCACAGCGGTAGGTTGTCAATCATAATCGCTGATAAGTCGCCAAAATAGGTGTTGTTTTCTTCGTAAAGTGCCTTGCTTCCACCCAAGCGTAGTGCCTTTCCTTGAAACAACGTTGAGTTTTCATTGTTGGCAAAATACAGGCTTAGCATGTCTTTGCCGCCCTTAAAATGGCAGTCTTCTAAAGATTCGTTTGAAATGGGAATGAATTTACTTTTCGCATTGGTTGTGCCACTCGATTTGGCGTACCAACGAATGGGCGTTGGCCAAAAAATATTTTGCTCGCCTTTGCGAGAACGCTCAATAAGTGGTGCAATCGCTTCGTAGGTGCGCACGGGCACTCTACTAGCAAAATCTTCATAGTGTTGCACATCGGCAAAGCCGTATTGCTTACCAACTTCCGTGTTTTTGGCCGTTTGGAGTAATTTGGTGAGTTCTTCGCGCTGTACTTCGTTGGGGTATTTGATAAATAACTCTATATCATGCACCCGCTTTTTAAGCAGCCAAGAAGCAACCGTATGCAGTAGTGGTATTGCCATTTTGGGTATATTGCTGAACGAAAATACGAATTATGTTTCAAGGGGTACTGACCAAAATGAAAACCGAGTGGCAATCGCCCGTAAACTACTACCTGCTTTTCCAAGATTCTTTTATCCATGTGAATAGTTTGTTGCAAAAAAAAGTACAGATTTCACTTAAGGGATATGAGTGTTTAAGCTGTCATGCACCTAAAGAAATTTTCCGCCAAGGCTTTTGTAAATCGTGCTTTTTTGAAACCCCAAGCGCAGGGGAGTGGATCATGAAGCCTGAACTAAGTAAAGCGCATTTGGGCATTGAAGACCGCGATTTGGCTTTTGAGCAAAAGGTACAGTTGCAGCCACACATCGTATATTTTGCTGTTTCGAGCGGACTTAAAGTTGGCGTAACTCGAAAAACCCAAGTACCTACGCGTTGGATTGACCAAGGCGCACACCAAGCCTTGCCGATCGTGGAGGTGCCAAACCGTTATTTGGCGGGGATTACGGAAGTTGCCCTTAAAGCCTATTTCAATGACAAAACCAATTGGCGTGTGATGCTCCAAAACGAAGCCGAACAGTTGGATTTGGTAGCCGAACGTGCGGCTTGCCTGTCTAAACTTCCTGCCGAAGTACAGTCTTATATTGCTTCCGATGCATCTATTGAAGTTGCCTATCCTGTGCAGCGTTTTCCCGAAAAGGTAAAAAGTTTAACGCTTTCCAAATCCCCAGCATATACAGGGATACTAAAAGGAATCAAAGGACAGTATTGGATTTTTGAAGACGATACCGTCTGGAATGTTCGTGGGCATGAAGGACACGTGGTGTCTATCGCAGTAGATTAACCCTCAAACGTTTTTTTGGAGTGCTCGACTAAAACATTGATTTTTTCCAACTCTTTTTCGGTCAGGTGCCGCCATGTACCAACACCTATATCTAACGAAACGTTCATAATCCGTATGCGTTTTAGTGTTATGACGTTATAGCCCAAATATTCGCACATACGCCTAATTTGTCGGTTTAACCCTTGGGTAAGAATGATTTTAAAGCTTTTTTTGTGGGTTTGGGTTACCTCGCAAGGGCGTGTAACGGTATCCAAAATGGGAACGCCTTTGCTCATTTTTGCCACAAATTCTTTTGTTATGGGCTTGTCCACGGTAACCACATATTCTTTTTCGTGGTGGTTTCGCGCACGTAGGATTTTATTGACGATATCGCCGTCGTTGGTTAAAAAAATCAAGCCTTCCGAAGGTTTATCTAACCTACCAATAGGGAAAATTCGGGTCGGATAATTAATGAAATCAATGATGTTGTTTTTCTCTAATCGCGTGTCGGTAGTGCACACAATCCCCACAGGTTTATTAAAAGCAATATAAACGGGTTTATCGGCTTTTTTATTTACTGATACGCCGTCCACGGCAATGCTGTCTTCTGGGGTAACTTTTAACCCCATGACCACGGGTTTTCCATTGACTGTTATTCTGCCTTCGTCTATGAGTTTGTCTGCCGCACGCCGAGAGCAATAGCCCAATTCGCTGAGGTATTTATTTATACGAACTGCGGGTTTTTCAGCCATATTACAATTGGATTTCTTCGTTTACGTCTAATTTGAATTCACGTCGGATAATCCACACAAAGAAATATAAAAAAGGGGTGTCAAATGCAGCGACTAAAATTTTAAAAATCACACTCGAAACCACCAAACCCCAAAAAAGTTCCCACGGCAATAATCCAAATGAACAAAGAAGTAAGATTACAGTTGTGGAGTCGATGATTTGTGAGGCAAAGGTGGAGAAGTTATTTCGTAGCCACAGGTGCTTTCCTTTAGTGAGGTTTTTCCAGAAATGATAAATACGAATATCCACAAACTGCGCCGACAAATAGGCAATCATAGACGCCAATACGGCAAGCGGCGACATGGCAAATACCTTTTGAAAGGTAGCATCGTCGACGGGGGAGGTTTCAATAGCAGGCACTTCGCCAGCAACGAGCAGAATTCCAATGGAAAAGAAGGATGCAAAAATTCCAGCAATTACAACTTGATTCGCACTCTTTTTCCCAAAAATTTCTGAAATGATATCTGTGATTAGAAACGTAATAGGATATGGTAAAATCCCAACCGATAATTCAAAAAGGCTAAAACCAAATACCTCCCAGTCAAAAGGGTACCAATAAAAAAACTTTTGGAAAATCAGGTTAGACACCACCAATGAAGTGATGAATAAGGCTGCTAAATACAAGTATAATTTACGTGCTGCTGGAGTTGCCTGTATCATTTAATGTTGAGTGTAAACGGTAGGCGTGTTTGAATTTGATTTGCGGGGTGTTTTAAAGCGTTAGCATTTTTGAGCCAAAGGCCAAGCTCAGGTGGCAGCTGTTGTTTGATGCTGCCAAACGGCCCACTAAACATCGCTCCTAACATGCTTTCTAAATCATCGTCATACTTTGGATAGGTTGTGATTTTGTAGCGTTCAATTCCAGCAAGTGCAGCCGCACGGTCTAAGGCGGTTTCCATGCCGCCTAAGTGGTCAACAAGGCCAATTTCTTTTGCTTCCACACCTGACCAAATACGTCCTTGTGCAATTTCATGAACGGCTTCTTTGCTCATGTTCCTGCCCTCGGCAACACGGCTTAAAAATGTTTGATACACCTGATTGATACCTACTTTTATTTCTTCTCGCGTAGCAGTACTTAGCGGTTCAAAAGGAGTGTAAAGTATGGAGCGCTTATTTGTAGCAACCTGCTCGGCATTGATGCCCCAGCGATTTGCCAAACGATTTACGTTGGGTAAAACACCCCAAACGCCAATAGACCCAGTAATGGTGGTGGGCTCAGCTATAATTTCGTCTGCGTTGGCGGCAATGTAATATCCGCCTGAAGCCGCTACATTCCCCATAGAAACCACCACTTTTTTGGTCTTTTTTAGGTGTTCAATCTCTTCCCAAATAAGTTCAGAAGCAAGCGCACTTCCACCGGGAGAATTGACGCGCATCACCACGGATTTGATGCTTTTTTTCTTGCCAATTTTCTTAAGGATTTTGATGATTTTTTCTTGGCCAATAATATCAGTTCCACCTTCACCGTAAATAATTTCACCTTGCGCATAAACCACCGCAATGCGGTTAGGGCCTTTACCTTTTTTGCCTTTAGAAACACTCAAATAGTCTGTGAAATTGACATATTCTACATCGTCTTCGTTTACATATTGTGAAATTTTTTCTTTGTAAGACCGGCGTGTAGCGGTTCCATCTGCTAGTGCTGCCTTCACAGCTCGTTGTGCTGTAAGTCCAGCAACATTGTCGGCGAGTTGGTCAAGTTTTTTTGATGTCATACCGCGGCTTTGCGCTATGTCTGCCAAGACTTCATCCCAAATATGGTCCAAAAATGATTGAATTTGTTCTCTGTTTTCATCGCTCATGTTGTCATCCAAGAAAGGCTCTACAGCACTTTTGTACTTTCCATTTCGGATAACTTCCATATTGATTCCCGATTTTTCTTGCGCAGATTTGTAGTAAAGCACTTCTGTGCTTAATCCGCGAAAATCAACAGCACCTTGTGGATGTACAAAAACGGAGTCGGCTACCGAAGCCAAAAAATAATCGGATTGCCCGTAATAATCGCCGTAAGCATATATAAACTTTCCACTTTCTTTAAATTTTATTAGCGCATCACGAACGGCAGAAATATTTGAAATTCCTCCTAAAGCGCTCATGTTTTGAATGCTAATCCCTGAAATCCGTTCATCTTCAGCTGCATTTGCTATAGCCGGTAGAATGGTATTAAGTCCGTGGGCTTCAGCATCTAATTCTAGGGCTTCTGAAAATGAAAACGATTGTGGCTCGCGGTCTTGAATCGGTACTTTCATATCCATGACAAGTACTGTATTATTTTCAATTTCAGCATCATCGCTTTCTTCTTCCAATACGGCAATTGAACCCGCAATAAAAACAAGTAAAAACACAAAAAACAACCCTAGTGCAATAAAAGTACCCAAGGCTGAACTGATTAAATTCCTGAAAAACTGCATAACATTTGGTGTAAGTTTCAAATATACAGGTTTCCCAATTCTTTTTCTCATTTTTGCGTGATGGCACTGGCGTATATTTCAGTTGGTAGTAATTTAGGAAATCGGCTTGCGTATTTGCAACAAGGCATCAATGCCTGTTCCGAACGCATTGGTAGCGTTCATGCTATCTCTGCTGTTGTTGAAACACCTGCCATGGGCTTTGACGGAAACCCATTTTTAAATGCGTGTTTTTCGATAGAAACAACACTAGCTGCACCAAAACTCATGCAAGAACTTTTGGCGGTGGAAACTCAACACGGCCGAACACGAAGTAAAACAGTTGGGTATCAAAATAGAACGCTGGATTTGGATTTGCTTTTTTATGATGATTTGGTGCTGAACGAAGCCATTTTGACCTTGCCTCATCCGTCTATGGAGAAGCGCCGATTTGTACTGCAACCACTTGCCGAAATTGCGCCAAATAAAGTGCATCCCATTTTGGAAAAAACAACCACAGCGTTACTGGCTCAATGTAGCGATAATGTTGTGCTGAATACTACTACGCAAACGCTTTTGCATCCGTTGTATGCGGGCATAAAGCAACACGATTTTATTTGTATTGAAGGAATTATTGGTAGCGGAAAAACGACGCTTGCCAAAACCTTAGCAGAAAAAGTGGGCTACAAAACCCTTCAAGAGCGATTTGCAGATAATCCATTTTTACCAAAATTTTACAGAAAGCCAAAACGTTTCGCTTTTCCGCTGGAATTATCGTTTTTGGCAGATAGGTTTAAGCAGATCAATGAAGAAGCAGAACAGTTAGATTTGTTTCAATCGGGTGTGGTCTCAGACTACCACATGAGCAAGTCGTTGGTGTTTGCGCAAAACACACTAAGTGAAGACGAATATCCGCTTTTTAAGCAATTATTTGAATTGATGTCGCGGAGTGCAAACCAACCAAGTTTGTGTATTTATCTGCGTCAAACGCCCACGCGTGCCATGGCAAATATCAAAAAACGCGGACGTAGCTACGAACAACAAATTAAAATCGAATATCTAGAAAAATTAGCTACGGGCTATGACCAACATTTACCCTATTTAAAAACACAAATGATTGTGGCAGAAGTAGATGTTTCCGATTTGGATTTCGTACTGCATGCCGATGACTTAGACGAGTTGTTGCATCGGGTTAATGCGCAACTGGACGCAAGTGTATAAAAAAGTGCCATAACACGACTCCAGCAGAAGTGGCCACATTTAATGAATGTTTTGTGCCCAATTGCGGTATTTCTACTGCGGTATCGCACACATCAATGACTTCTTGAGACACCCCTTGAACTTCGTTCCCCAATACCAACACAGCAGTTTGGTTTGGGTTGGGCTTGACTTTATCCAAAAAAGTAGCCCCTTCAACTTGCTCTACGGCATAGCAATGCGCTCCTGATTGTCGCAAATCTGCTACCGCATTTTCCGCCGAAGTTTCATAACGCCAACTCACGCTTTCTGTGGCGCCTAGCGCAGTTTTATGAATGTCTTTGTGTGGTGGTGTTGGTGTAATGCCGCAAAGTACAATCTCTGAAATCCGAAATGCGTCAGCGGTGCGAAAAATTGCCCCAACATTGTTCCTGCTGCGAATATTGTCTAAAACCAAAATGATATTCGATTTTGGCGCTGCCTTAAAAGCGGCTACGTCTAATCGATTGAGTTCTTCCATGGTCCATTTTCGCATATCGCAAATGTACGGATTGTGTTTGGCTAAAATTGGTAAATTAGCACGAACTAAACCCACGATTTGTCCGCAAAGAAAACAGCCAAAGAAACGCCCTTGATGAAACAGTACAATCAAATCAAGGTGAAATATCCCGATGCGATACTGCTATTCCGCGTAGGCGATTTTTACGAAACCTTTGGTCAAGATGCAGTGAAAGCGGCACGCATTTTAGGGATTTTACTCACCAAGCGTGGGGCAGGAAGCGCTAGCGAGACAGAACTGGCTGGGTTTCCACATCACTCTTTACATACCTATTTACCCAAGCTAGTACGCGCTGGTCAACGGGTTGCAATTTGCGATCAATTGGAAGACCCGAAGCTCACCAAAAAAATTGTAAAACGCGGTGTGACCGAATTGGTAACCCCTGGAGTTACACTTTCCGATGGCGTATTGGATGAAAAAAGCAATAATTTTTTGGGAGCGCTGTACATGCAGCAAAACACCCTTGGCTTTGCATATTTGGATATTTCTACTGGAGAATTTCAATGGGCTGAAGGCGATACTGCAGAAATTAGTACGCTTATTCAAAGTTTAGAAGTAAAAGAATTGTTAGTTGCCAAACCCCAACGTAAAGCCATAGCAGCCTTATTAGGCGAAAGCCTTCCTTATTTTTTGTTGGAGGATTGGGTGTTTCAAACCGAATATACCTCGGACAAACTCATGCAACATTTTGGTGTTAAAACACTTAAAGGATTTGGTTTTGACGGAGCTGATTTAGGTATGATTGCATCTGGAGTGGTGCTTCATTATCTTTTAGAAACGGAACACGCCAAGTTGGGACATTTAGCGCAACTAAAGCGTCACAATTCACAGCAACACATTTGGATGGACCGATTTACAGTTCGGAATTTAGAGCTTATTTCGCCCAATGCTCCTGAAGCAATTACGCTTTTGGACGTAGTAGACCATACGGCTACGCCTATGGGCGGTAGGTTACTTCGAAGGTGGATTACGGCTCCGCTAACAGCTATTGAACGCATTAATCAGCGGTTAGATAGCGTTCGTTATTTTACTCAAAATCCTACTATGCACGGTCAAGTAAGCACGTGCTTAAAGCAGATGAATGACATTGAGCGTTTGGTGGCTAAAATTGCTACAGGGCGTATCAATCCCAAAGAAGTAAATGCACTAAAGATTGCCCTTGCACAAACAACCAAACTCACCACATTGCTTGCAGACGCCTCGGCTGTTGCACCTCTTTTGGCACGCATAGAAGACAGTACGGAATTGCAAGAACACATTGCAGGCTGGTTAGATGCAGAGGCACCGGTACAGTTGGGTAAAGGATTCACAATTGCAGCAGGTGTTTCGGGAGAGCTAGACGAGCTACGCGCACTGGCACAAGGCGGTCGGGATACCTTAGATGCCATGTTGGAACGCGAAACAGAACGCACGGGGATACCATCGTTGAAAATTGCCTTTAACAATGTGTTTGGCTATTATATTGAAGTGCGAAACTTACATAAAGATAAAGTTCCAGAAGAATGGGTGCGCAAGCAAACCTTAGTGAACGCAGAGCGTTATATCACGGATGAACTGAAATCATACGAAACCAAAATTTTAGGTGCTGAGGAACGCATTGCAGTTTTGGAACTTCAGTTGTTTCAAGAATTGATTCAACACCTCATTCCACATATTCAATCGTTGCAAACCACAGCGCGTTGCGTGGCACAATTGGATGTGCTTAGTGGATTTGCTTTGCTGGCTACCAAACAAAATTATTGTCGTCCCGAGTTTGTGTCCAACGCTTCACTTGAGATAATTCAAGGGAGACACCCCGTAATTGAGCAGCAACTCCCTCATGAAAATCCATACATACCCAATGATGTGTATTTGGACAATGACGCGCAACAAATCATTATGATCACGGGGCCGAATATGTCGGGTAAATCTGCCATTTTACGTCAAACAGCACTTATTGTTTTGTTGGCGCAAATGGGTAGTTATGTGCCTGCAGCAGAAGTGCGGTTGGGCATTGTAGATAAGCTTTTTACTAGAGTAGGCGCAAGCGATAATATTTCTAAAGGCGAGTCGACCTTTATGGTAGAAATGCATGAAACGGCAGCGATTATGAATAATATATCTGCGCGTAGCTTGATATTATTGGATGAAATTGGACGTGGTACGAGCACCTATGATGGTATTTCAATCGCATGGGCATTGGCCGAGTATGTACATGAGCATCCCACAAAACCAAAAACCTTGTTTGCCACGCATTATCACGAATTAAATGAGATGTCATCACAATTTGAGCGTATTAAAAACTACAATGTTTCGGTACAAGAAACAGCAGACGATGTTTTGTTTTTGCGCAAGTTAGTTCCTGGAGGAAGTGCGCATAGCTTTGGAATTCACGTGGCAAAAATGGCGGGAATGCCCAAATGGATTTTGGAACGTTCCAAGCAAATGCTTCAACAACTAGAAGCCACACGCCACGCTACCGAGACTGGGGAACAACCAATGCAGCTGAGCATGTTTCAGTTAGACGATCCGTTGCTTGAAGATCTACGGAAGCAAATTTTGGCGCTCAACATCGACGAACTCACGCCTGTAGAGGCGCTTATGCAGCTCAATGCATTAAAACGAAAACTTGAAAAATAGTTTTCTAAGAAAAGGGAGATTTTCTTACATTTGCCTACCAATTGCGAAAGTAGCTCAGGGGTAGAGCATCACCTTGCCAAGGTGAGGGTCGCGGGTTCAAATCCCGTCTTTCGCTCTTTTTAGTCCAAGCTGAAGTGGTGGAATTGGTAGACACGTTGGACTTAAAATCCAATGAGCAGTAATGTTCGTGCGGGTTCAAGTCCCGCCTTCAGTACAGTCGAACCCTCAACCTTTTTGTTGAGGGTTTTTTGTTTTATATGTTTGTACGGTAAATTACACTTAGCTCCAAAAAAAAACGCCAAAAACTTCTTGTTTTTTCTCCAACTGTTTTTCTTTTTCTTTTAGCTCATTTATAAGGTTTTGACATCTCATTTTGGCTTTTTGATATTCTTCTTTTAGTTCTGCTACTTCTAATCCTCTTAAGTAGGTAATAGATACATTTAAACTTTAGTTAACAATCTTATATTGTGATTTTCATAATTTGTAATTTTAATATACTTATGGAGCCAAATTTACTAATGTCCAGGACATTCTTAATTCT
>JAACDD010000112.1 GCA_009937085.1 Bacteroidota bacterium | reverse complement strand
TAAAAACGTTTGAGCTGTTGTTGCGGATTAGGCAAATGTTCGAAAACGTGCCATAGCGTAATCACATCATAGTTGTCATTTTGACGAACTTCGTTAATTTGATTAATCCCCTTTTTTGTTAGTTGTTTTTTTGCGGTTTCAGAAAAATCAAAAGCGAATGTTTCCCAGCCTTTCGCTTGAGCCGCTTGTACAAACGCTCCGTTACCTGCACCAAAGTCTAACAATTTTCCACGCTTTTTTGTTTTAGCTATCCGCTTGATTTTCGCGCGAATATTCCATTTTTTTACGAACAAATAAACCGTGGCTTTTAATCCCTTCGCCTTGTCTGTATGTGATAAATACGTCTCTTTTGGGTAATATTTTTGAAGTGTTTCTTCCGTGAGCGCTGGGGTTGTTTGCCAAGCATTGATTCTTGTGTTGTGCTTTAAGAGGAAGGATTCTTTGCTAACCAAAAAGTCTTTGATGCGTAGTGGTTTCACGTGGAACAATTAGCGTCCCATATACACAAGCAATACCGACAAATCGCTTGGAGAAACGCCGCTAATTCTAGATGCCTGAGCAATGGTAACAGGTTTAATTTTTGATAGCTTTTGACGTGCCTCTATGGATAATGACTTTACTTTTTCATAGTCAAACTCTTTTGGAATAGGCACATGATCAAGCTGCGTAAGTTTATCTGCTTGTGCTTTTTCTTTAGCAATGTAGCCGGCGTATTTTATCTGAATCTCTGCTTGCTCTAACACAGCGGTATCCATGTCATGCTCAGCAACAAAATCTGCAACTGGCTGGTGTGTTAAGAAGTCTTCCATCGTGATGTTTGGGCGTGCTAATACTTTACCCATTTTTAACGATTGCTTAACCGTGGCTGACGCCTTGTTCTCAAGCATTGGATTCACAACTTCAGGGCGTATACTTGTCTTGGTGAAGAAAGAGATTAGGGATTTTGCTTTGCCCGTCTGTAGCTCCATTTGCTGAAGCCTTTCGTCTGTAGCAAGTCCTACAGCGTGCGATTTTGGTGTGAGCCGTGCATCCGCATTGTCTTGCCGCAATAGCGTGCGGTACTCAGCTCGTGATGTAAACATTCGGTATGGCTCTTCAGTCCCTTTTGTGATTAGATCATCAATTAATACGCCTATATACGCCTCATCCCTCGACAACATAAAAGGGTCTTTCTCATACACGTGTTGGTGCGCATTAATTCCCGCCATAATACCCTGCGAAGCTGCTTCTTCATAGCCCGTAGTACCATTTATTTGACCCGCAAAAAACAAGCCGTTGACAGATTTCGTTTCTAAGGTATGCTTAAGTTGAGTTGGAGGAAAGTAATCATATTCAATAGCATACCCAGGACGAAAAAACTTGACGTTTTCAAATCCTACTACGGCACGTAAGGCTTTAAACTGAATTTCTTCAGGCAGGGAAGTGGAGAACCCATTTACATATACCTCAACAGTATCCCAACCCTCAGGTTCTACAAAAATTTGGTGCCGTTCTTTTTCTGCAAAGCGATTGATTTTGTCCTCTACGGATGGGCAGTAGCGTGGACCAATACTTTTAATTCGGCCGTTAAACATGGGAGATTTGTCAAACCCTTCGCGTAATAAGTCATGTACAATTGGGCTTGTATACGTCATATGGCATGAGCGCTGATGATCAAGAGGAGTCGTTCGGTTGGAGTATGAAAACTTAGAAGGGGACTCATCTCCTGGTTGTTCTATCATCTTGGTGTAGTCGAGTGACCGGCCATCAACTCTTGGTGGCGTTCCGGTTTTCATTCGTCCAGATTCAAAGCCGCGTGCCACCAATCGTTCTGTAATACCAAAAGAAGCACTTTCTCCAGCACGGCCTCCTCCAAATTGTTTTTCACCAATATGAATTAAACCATTTAAAAACGTGCCACTTGTAAGTACCACTGCCTTTGCTTTAATTTCAATACCAAGAGTTGTTACAACTCCTTTGATGTCATCACCCTCAAAGAGTAAGTCTGCAACCATATCCTGATAAAAATCAAGGTTGTGTGTCTGCTCAAGCATAGTACGCCATGCTCCAGCAAAGAGCATTCGGTCTGATTGCACTCTTGGGCTCCACATAGCAGGTCCTTTGGAACGGTTCAGCATTTTAAACTGTATCGCGGTGTTGTCAGAAACAATTCCACTATATCCGCCCAAGGCATCAATTTCTCTTACAATTTGGCCTTTAGCTATTCCACCCATAGCGGGGTTGCAGGACATTTGACCAATGTTTTGCAAATTCATAGTAACGAGTAGTGTTTTGCTACCCATGTTCGCCGCTGCTGCTGCTGCCTCTGCTCCCGCATGACCGCCGCCAACAACAATTACGTCGTAAGTGTCATGAAACATGCTTGGCGGATTTGTGTTCCACGTGGAACTGTTTAATACAGGTCTCTTCTGCAGACGTCATTCTTGCTTTCTCTTCTGCTGTCTTATCATTAAAGCCTAGACAATGTAAAAGTCCATGAGAAATCACTCTAATAATCTCATTATCAAATACTTGAGAGAATTTATTTGCGTTTGCGGAAACGCGATCGACCGAAATAGCAATATTCGCCACAATATCTTTACCAACAGAGTCATCAAACGTGATAATGTCTGTAAATGTATCGTGATCTAAATACTTGACGTTTAATGCGTGTAGTGCTTCGTCGTCCATAAATGCGATTGCAAGGTCTATGGAGGTCGCATCGAATTTTTTGGCACAAGCGGTTAACCAGCGAGCATATAATTGCTCATCGGGAATAGAAAATGCTGTGTCATAAATAAATTCTACCGCTGCTTGCATGGCGCAAATATATTCATTTAAGCCTGTATTAGATATCGGTTCGGTTGTATCTTTGGAAAAAAGAAAGTATGGCTGTTAGAGTTCGTTTCGCGCCCAGTCCCACGGGGCCGCTTCATATTGGCGGGGTGCGTACAGCGTTGTACAACTATTTATATGCGAAAAAGCATCAAGGTGCATTTATTTTACGCATTGAGGATACAGATCAAAATCGCTACGTGCAAGGAGCAGAACCGTATATCCACAACGCACTAGAATGGCTGGGTATTGTGCCTGACGAAAGTCCTAGTCACGAAGGTAAATTTGGTCCTTATCGCCAGAGCGAACGAAAGGAATTATATGCCAAACACGTAGATGCTTTAATAAACTCTGGAAGGGCATATCTCGCTTTTGATTCTCAAGAAGAATTGGCCATAATGCGTAGTGCTTCAGAAACAAAGGGCGAAACCTTTATTTACAACTGGGAAAACAGGGCTGTTCTTAAAAACAGTGTCGCATTGTCCATAGGCGAAACAAAAGAATTGCTAGAAAAGGGGGTGCCTCACGTCATTCGGTTTAAAACATTTTCTGAAGGAGAGGAAAAGCGTTTAAAGATGCAAGACGAAGTGCGTGGAAATATTGATGTAGACCTGTCCCTTTTAGACGACAAAATTTTGGTGAAGCAAGATGGTATGCCTACTTATCACTTGGCTAATGTAATTGACGACCATTTAATGGAAATAAGCCACGTCATTCGTGGAGAAGAGTGGTT
>JAACDD010000111.1 GCA_009937085.1 Bacteroidota bacterium | reverse complement strand
ATGTGGGAATTCACGGCAGGCTTTCGGTCGATCCTCGTAAATACTACACTGATTATCTGCTCCCAAAAACGGACAGGGTACTTGCTGAAGTACCTTATCATTATCTTCATCAGTGCGAAGGTAAGTTGCTTCAAATTCTGTTGGCTTCATGCGTAGTCGTTTGCTGATACGCTTGATGTCTGATGGCAAAAAGAGCGGTCCTGTGGTTTTGCAACAATTGGCGCAGTTTAGGCAGTCTATTTTTTTGAAGGTTTCATGGTGCAGCTTTGTCATTACTGCATCTAACTTTTTAGGCTTCCGTACCTTTAACTTTTTTAAGTATTTGGCGTTTTCCTGCGCAACTTTCGCTGCTTGTTCAGGCAGTTTTTGCAGATCAATCACTATGGAATTTTTAGGTATTTGTGCGTTTGCAACGACGCCATCCACTTTGGCTGTTTAAGCACATAATCTACAATCAATGGAATGGCACTATCGCGTCTACTCCACTCAGGTTGTAAGTACAACTTACAGCTTTTCGCAATTCCAACAGCTTGTTTTTCGGCAAACTGTAAATCGTCTTTATTGTATACAATGACTTTTAACTCGTCTGCGGCCTTGTATAGTTCGGGTTTAGGGAGCATACGCTTTTTTGGTGAGAGGCAAACCCAATCCCAAACGCCAGAAAGTGGATACGCACCAGACGTTTCGATATGTGTTTTCATACCCGCTGCTTGTAAGGCTTCGGTAAGTGGTGCCATATTCCACATCAGCGGCTCGCCGCCAGTTACCACAACGGTATCCGAATATTGTTTTGCTTGCGAGACGATTTCGTCAATATAGGTTGGTGGGTGAAGATTTGCATCCCAACTTTCTTTCACATCACACCAATGACACCCTACATCACAGCCTCCTATGCGAATAAAAAATGCTGCACTGCCTTTGTGATATCCTTCGCCCTGAATGGTGTAAAAGGCTTCCATTAACGGAAGTGCATGACCAGAAGCAACAGCTTGTTGAAGTTCGGTTTGCATTATTAGGAGTTGCGTTTGTAGGCCAACATGGTGTTTTGCAACAACATGGCAATGGTCATGGGGCCCACACCACCGGGAACAGGTGTAATAAAACTTGCTTTCTCTTTCACTTCATCATACGCCACATCGCCTGTGATCACATAGCCTTTTGGATGATTTTCGTCTGGAACGCGTGTAATACCTACGTCAATAATAATAGCATCTTGCTTTATCATGTCAGCGGTTACAAAATTTGGAACACCTAAGGCCGACACCACAATATCGGCTGCTTTGGTAATTTCAGCTAGATTTTGGGTACGGCTATGCGTAAGCGTTACGGTAGCATTACCAGGATTTCCCTTATTGGATAATAAAATACTCATTGGGCGACCTACAATATGACTGCGCCCAATGACAACAGCGTGTTTGCCGCTGATGTCTAACTTATACCTGCGAAGTAATTCCATAATTCCAAACGGCGTTGCAGGAATAAAGGTTTCCATACCCAATGCCATTTTTCCAAAATTGGTGGGATGAAATCCGTCCACGTCTTTGTTGGGATTTATCGCATGTAAGACAACTTCTTCGTCAATGTGTTTAGGAAGTGGAAGCTGCACAATAAAACCGTCAAGTGTAGCATCGTTATTTAATGTATCGATGGTCTCCAGAAGTTCGTCTTGTGTAACGGTATCTTCTAAACGTATCAATGTAGAATCGAATCCGATTTTTTCACAAGAGCGCACCTTACTACCTACATAGGTCAAGCTAGCGCCGTCATTTCCTACCAAAACAGCAGCCAAATGCGGCGGGCGTTTGCCCGATGCTTTAAGCGCAGTAACTTCTTGCGTAAGTTCTTCCTTAATTTGATTTGAAGTGGCTTTCCCGTCTAAAATAGTGCTCATTTTCCAAACATTTGCATCAGCTTAGAGGACTTGCCTCCTTGCATCATTTTCATCATTTTACTCATCTGCTCAAACTGTTTTACCAGTTTGTTAATATCGTCTAATTGTAGGCCTGCTCCTTTAGCGATGCGTTTTTTGCGGCTGTGATTAAGGAGTTTTGGTTGTTGGCGTTCTTTGGGTGTCATGGATTGAATGAGTGCCTCTACGCCTTTAAACGCATCTTCGTCAACTTCTGCCCCATTTAATGCTTTGCTAGCGCCAGGAATCATTCCAACCAAATCTTTCATAGATCCCATACGCTGTACTTGTTTAAGCTGGCTTAAAAAATCATCGTAACCAAATTGATTTTTAGAAATTTTACGATGAATACGCTTTGCCTCTTCCTCGTCTACTTGCTCTTGAGCACGCTCTACTAAGGTAACCACGTCACCCATTCCCAAGATACGCTCCGCCATTCGGTTAGGGTAAAACACATCTAAGGCATCCACTTTTTCTCCCGTACCAATAAATTTGATAGGTTTATTTACAACAGACTTTATGGAAAGTGCAGCACCACCTCGTGTATCGCCATCCATTTTGGTAAGTACAATTCCGTCAAATTGCAGCAAGTCGTGGAAGGCTTTTGCGGTATTTACAGCATCTTGTCCCATCATAGCATCAACAACAAATAGGGTCTCCGAAGGACGAACCGCTTTGTGAATGTTTTCGATTTCCTGCATAAGTGCCTCGTCAATTGCCAATCGACCTGCGGTGTCAATGATAACTACATTAAACTGATGTGTTTTGGCATGTTGTAAGGCATTTTTAGCAATCTCAACAGGGTTGTTATTTTCGGGTTGTGCAAAAACAGCTACATCAATTTGCTCACCTAATACTTGTAATTGTTCGATTGCCGCCGGACGGTATACATCACAAGCAACGAGTAAGACTTTTTTTGCCTGCTTTGTTTTAAGGTGTTTGGCAAGTTTGGCAGTACAGGTTGTTTTACCCGAACCCTGCAAACCACTCATCAATATGACAGCAGGTTTTCCCGAAACAGTAAGTGCCGCGTTTTGTCCACCAAGTAGTGCGGTTAATTCATCTTGCACAATTTTCACAAGTAATTGACCTGGTTTAAGGCTTGTAAGTACCTTTTGACCTAGCGCTTTGTCCTTGACTTGTTGTGTAAATGTTTTAGCAATTTTGAAATTCACATCGGCATCAAGTAATGCACGACGGACTTCCTTCATTGTTTCGGCAACATTAATCTCGGTAATGCGTCCGTGACCTTTAAGTGTTTTTAGCGCCTTGTCTAGGCGTTGACTAAACTGTTCAAACATGAATTGGAAATAAAATTCAAAATTACGGAATTAGTTTTTCTGATGCATCCAAAAAATAACACCAACATGCGGAATGGTAATAGCCGCTAAAAACCCAAAAAATAACGAAAGAAGCGAGGCTGAATTTTCTCTAAAAAATATAAACGCTACCCCAAAGCCAACTAAAGACAATATCCAATACGGCAGTGCTAACCTAAAGTATTTATAAATAGGCTTTGCTTCATCTGGGTATAATACGTCGGCTTGTTCTTTTAGCGAAGGAATACTATGCCACAAGACAAAATAGACTGAAAAAGACCATAGAAGGGAGGTTTGCGTAAACAGAAGTACTAAAACAATTAGTGCTAAAAATTGAAACAAAAATTGAGATTTAAGTTGATTAATATTTAGGGTAACAAAAAAAACAGTAGCGACAGCAGAACCAATCAGCATGTATAAAAGTATTTGAGGCGCAATTTGAAGACCAGAAATTTCTTGAACAATAGACAAGGTTTGGTCTTGGTGTGTAAAAAAGAGTAATGAAAAAAGGAATATTCCATATACAATGTAGAAAAGATGCAGCTTTGCGGATTTGACAATGCTATTTTTATGCCATTGTTGCTCTCCAAAATGAAACGAACTGGCTAAAACAAACAACAAAAGTGCGAATTGTGGGACGTTATATAGGGCCAAAACCATAATTGAAACAAAAAACACATAACTGACGAATAAGTAACCAAACTGACGCTTTTTTGTCGTTTTACTATATTTTGAAATGATATATAAATCATTTGCACCATGAATTATGCCTATTATTAACACATTGATAGCGGCCAATACCCATAAAAATGATGTAGGCAATACCAGCCCCAACAGGGTGCAAATCAGCGTGATACCGATTTTTTGACGTTCAACATTATATAATTTGGCCATTGTTTTTTTATGTTCTTTTAAAAAATTTAATCAAATATATACGGTTTGTTTAATTTTTTTTACCTTGCGCTCAACAAAATTATAATTAAAAAATTATGACACTTACAAATTTAGTAACTATTGCGGACCTAAGTGATCCGGTAAATTTCACTTTCTTTTTAGGGACAATGGCAATGACTGCTGCTTCAGCTTTCTTTTTCTTGTCTTTAAACCAATTTGACAGCAAATGGAGAACATCTATCTTGGTTTCAGGATTGATTACATTTATTGCTGCTGTTCACTATTATTACATGAGAGAAGCTGCAACTACAGGTGGTGTAACAACTGAGATCCGTTATATTGACTGGATTTTAACTGTACCATTAATGTGTGTTGAGTTTTACCTAATCTTGAAAGCTGCTGGTGCAACTAAGAAACACCTAAGCACTTTGATTTGGGCTTCAATTGCAATGTTAGTAACAGGTTACTTTGGAGAAGTTTCTGATACTGCTAGCGGTCCTGCACTTTGGGGTCTTGCTTCAGGTTTAGCATACTTCTACATTGCATGGTTAATCAAATTTGGTCCTTTAGCTAAGCTTGCTGCTGCTGCAGGAGGTTCTGTTGAAAAAGCACACAAAACGCTAACGTTGTTTGTACTTATCGGATGGGCAATTTACCCATTAGGATATATGATCGGTACTGACGGTTGGTATGACTTTGTTGACGGAATTGGCTTAAACATGGATGTTGTTTACAACATTGGTGATGCAATCAACAAAATTGGATTTGGTCTTGTAGTTTATGCTGCTGCTGTATCTAGCAAATAATTTTAAAAAATTATTCAAATCAAGCCTCGATGTTACATCGGGGCTTTTTTTTTACATTCTTGTTGGAGCCTCAATACCTAAAAGCCCCAAACTTTTTTGAATCACCTGGCCCACTGCAGCACATAGCGCAACGCGCAATGAACGCATGTTAACCTCATCTACTAAAATAGGGACCTCCTGATAATACGAATTGTATTGTTTGACTAAGTCATATACATAGTTAGCAACCAAAGCAGGACTGTGTTGTTTTGCCGATGCAGCAACCACGCTAGGGAATTGACTCAAGGTTTTTAACACCGCTTTCTCCTTGGCATGTAAGGAAATTACTGTGTCAAAGGCAGAATTATATTCGCCAGCTTTTCTTAAAATAGATTGTATTCGAGCGTGTGTATATTGTATAAAGGGTCCTGTATTCCCGTTAAAATCTACAGAAGCCTTTGGATCGAATAGAATACGCTTTTTAGGATCTACTTTAAGGATATAATATTTTAATGCGCCCATGCCAATGGTGTGGTACAAGGCTTCTTTTTCGTCATCGGTCATACCATCAAGCTTACCCAACTCCTGCGAAATTTGCTTCGCCGTGGCATGCATTTCGTCCATTAGTGCATCAGCATCTACAACAGTACCTTCCCTACTTTTCATTTTTCCACTAGGCAAGTCTACCATACCATAGCTTAGGTGATGCAATTGCGATGCCCAGTCGTATCCTAATTTTTTTAGGATTAAAAACAACACCTTAAAGTGATAGTCTTGTTCGTTACCAACCGTGTACACCATCCCCTTCATATCAGGATGATTGGTATAACGCAACCGCGCAGTTCCCAAATCTTGTGTCATATATACTGAGGTACCGTCTGAACGAAGCAGTAGTTTTTCATCCAAACCATCTTCATTTAAATCCACCCAAACAGAACCGTCGTCTTTTGTATAGAATATACCTTTTGAAAGACCTTCATCAACCGTTTCTTTTCCTAACAAATAGGTGTCACTTTCATAGTAATACGAATCAAAGTGCACCCCTAAACGCGAATAGGTTTTGGCAAAACCATCATACACCCATGCATTCATTTGTTCCCAAAGCGCACGTACATCGGAGTCGTTTTGTTCCCATTTTAATAGCATTTCTTTGGCTTCTTGCAGTATAGGCGCGTCGTTTTTAGCTTGCTCCTCAGTACTACCTGAAGCAACTAAATCCGCTATTTCTTTTTTGTACTGTTGATCAAAAAGTACATAATATTTTCCTACGAGCGCATCGCCTTTTAGATTAGCACTTGCAGGTGTTTCGGAATTACCAAAATTTTGCCAAGCCACCATAGACTTGCAAATATGAATACCTCTGTCATTAATGATTTGTGTAGTGTGCACATTGTCCCCATTCGCTGCTAAAATATTAGCGACCGCTGCGCCTAACAGGTTATTTCGAATGTGACCAAGGTGAAGTGGTTTATTGGTGTTGGGCGATGAATACTCTACTAAAAGCGTATCAGATGAAGCTGTTTTGGGCGTAAATCCAAAGTTAGGGTTTTGCGATAGTTCAGAAAGAAAATTAACGTAGTATGCGTTTGAAATTTGGATGTTTAAAAAGCCTTGCACCACGTTGTATGCTTCCACTTCTGCCACTGAATCAACTAAAAAATCACCCAATTCCGCAGCAAGATCTGCCGGTTTTTTAGGAACTATTTTAAGCAATGGGAATACGACAAGGGTCAAGTCACCTTCAAATTGCGGTTTTGTAGGTTGAATTTCAAATGCACTTACCGCTTTGTTGTGTTGTGCTTTAAAGTATCCGCTTAGGTGTTTTGTAAGTAATGCTTCCATACAATTTTATGAGGTGCAAAGATACAGGTTTCAGTAAGCTACGTCATGTTTTCGTTTATCTTTGTGAAATGCTACAAAACGTATCTTATAACAACAAAAAACAGCGTGCGGAAATAGACGTAATACTTGGAAAGCCTTTTACACTATTGGAACGTTTAAAATTAGGCGGTGTGGGATCGCCAAAGCTACATGTAACCACCAGTAGCAAAGAAATAGATGCCCTTTTTTTATTAGACCACAACGATAATACGTGCAATGTGGAATTACGTCCAAAAGGAATTATTTTACGATTTAGATCATTATTGGAAACCTATGCGTTAGTCGTTCCGTATTATAAACTGACGCTGTTTAAAGGAACAAGTGATGCGTATAGTGTCCACGCTGATCATCATAAAGTTTCGATTTCTGCCCAGTCAGAGCCTGTGCGTTTGTTCTTTAAAAAGATACAACAACAAAAAGCGAAAAACACGCAAGACTATCTGTAGATACACATAGGCTTATCGAATAACTTAACGTTTATTCAATGGCACAAATGTACGCTGTGTTTCACCTACATAAATTTGACGTGGACGTCCAATAGGTTCTTTATTAAGTCGCATTTCTCTCCACTGCGCAATCCATCCTGGCAAGCGGCCAAGCGCAAACATAACCGTAAATGTTTCTGTTGAAATTCCCATGGCTCTATAAATGATACCCGAGTAAAAATCAACATTTGGATACAGTTTACGATCAACAAAATACGGATCGCTAAGAGCTTCAGCTTCTAATTCTTTAGCAATATCTAACACAGGGTCAACAACGCCTAAGTCAGCTAAAACCTCATCTGCAGCTTTTTTAATAATACGTGCACGGGGATCAAAATTCTTGTACACACGATGCCCAAAGCCCATCAGGCGGAATGGATCTGCCTTGTCTTTTGCTTTTTCCATGTACTTTTTAGTATCGCCACCATCTTGACGAATTGCCTCCAGCATTTCTACTACTGCCTGATTCGCTCCGCCGTGAAGGGGTCCCCATAGCGCAGAAATTCCTGCCGAAATAGATGCAAAAAGCCCCGCATGTGATGAACCAACAACACGAACAGTTGACGTAGAACAGTTTTGCTCGTGTTCT
>JAACDD010000110.1 GCA_009937085.1 Bacteroidota bacterium | reverse complement strand
CGCAGTAACTATTCCTACCCAAGGCACTAATACGTTCAATTCAGCCCTACTCTATATTGTTGAAAGAGATATAACTGTAAATATCTCGGAAGTGAAAATTACTGCTAATGCTGGTGATCCAAATACAAATGCTACGCTAAGCGACTTACAGATTGACAACACAACCATTGCTGGATTCTCAGGCACAGTTACGAGTTATACGTACAAGCTTCCTGAGGGAACCACTACTGTTCCTCAAATCACATTAGCTACAGCGACGCAAGCAGCAGGTGGTGCAACAGCAGTAATAACACAAGCTGCGGCCATCCCTGGAAATGCTACGGTTCTAGTAACTGCTCCAGATGGAACTACTACAGATACATACACCGTTTCATTTAAAGATGTCCTTCCTTCCACTGCAGCACCAACCCCTCCTGCACGGAATGCAGCTGATGTTATTTCGTTATACAGTGATGCGTATACGGATGTTGCTAGTAATTTTGATGCCAATTGGTGTGGTCCAAATTCAGTTGAAGAAATTTCTGTTGCAGGAAATGCCACAACAGCTTTCTTAGGAAATACTTGTCAAGGAATTGTGTTAAATACTGCGGTTGATGCTAGTACCTTTACAAATTACCATGTTGATATTTTCATTGAGGCTGGAACAGATTTAGATGGGAAGACATTTCACCTCAAGTTTGTAGGCACACCCACCTCGGTTGTTAAAGAGGTTAACCATGATCTTAATGCGCTGCAGCCTAATGTTGGAGAGTGGGTTTCTTTTGATGGAACTGTAGATTTGTCAACAATGGGTGGTTTTAAAGAATTTGGGGTTACTACAAACCTTGCTAATGGTGTGTATTACGATAATCTTTATGCATATAAAGGAACGCCGCTTAGTCTAGGGGAAACAGACAACGGTATTTCCATCTACCCCAACCCTTTTACCAATCACATTGAAATTGAGGCCGCACATGCGGTAAGCGAAGTGCGTGTATTTAACATTACGGGGCAAGAAGTATTACGTGCCTCGCCACATGCAGCCACCTTTAGGCTAGACACCGCAAACCTTAGCAAAGGCGTGTATTTGTTGTCATTGGAGTCTAATGGAAAAAGTACCACGGCAAAAATGGTAAAGTAGCTTAACCGCTATTTGTTTCTCGTTTTTATGGCGAGATTTTTATGATCCGCAGTTTTACTTCGGGCGATTTAACCGAGAAAACCCTTTCGCTTTGGCGAGGGGGTTTTTATTTACACCAACTTCTGCTGTGCCCTTCTAAAATTATCTATAGCCACAAAGTAGTCGGGGTCTTCCAGTACGTTAACATCACAAATTTTTTCAGCTTTCTTAATCAGCTTTACACAGTCAGACGACAAGTGGCGTAAGTGAATGTTTTTGCCGTTTTTCAAATACCGCTCGGTAAGTTTATTGACACATTCTATCGCAGACTGGTCTACAATACGAGATTCTTTAAAATCAATGATTACCTCATCGGGGTCGTCTTGAACATCAAACTTACTGTTAAACAATTCAATTGAACCAAAAAACAAGGGCCCGTAAATTTCGTAATGCTTTACCCCGTGTTCGTCGGTGCGTTTTCGTGCTCGAATACGCTTCGCATTTTCCCATGCAAACACCAGTGAAGAAACCACCACACCTGCCAACACGGCAATCGCCAAATCAAACAGTACGGTAAGTCCCGTAACCAGCACAATCACAATAATATCTGCCTTAGGCACTTTGTTCCAAATACGAAAAGTACTCCACGCAAACGTACCAATAACGACCATAAACATCACCCCTACCAAGGCCGCAATAGGAACCTGTTCAATATAGTTCGCGCCAAATAAAATAAAGCCCAATAGTGCCAACGCAGCCGTAATCCCAGAGAGGCGTCCACGCCCTCCAGATTTTATATTTATAATGCTTTGCCCAATCATAGCGCAACCGCCCATTCCGCCAAAAAAGCCGTTTACGATATTCCCTAAACCTTGTGCAGCGCACTCGCGATTTCCGCTACCGTGTGAATCGGTAAGTTCGTCAATAAGGTTTAGCGTCATCAAAGACTCAATCAATCCGATAGCTGCCAAAATACACGCATAAGGGAGTATAAACAGTAGGTTTGCATAGGAAACCTCCACAAAAGGAACATTAAAACTTGGGAAGCCCGCCTGAATACCGGTGCCGCCATTTGCCACTACAAAAGAGCGTACTGTTTCGGTCTCCAAACCGCCAAAAATGACCAAAACCGATACCACAACAATAGCCGTAAGTGCCGCAGGGACTTTTTTGGTGAGGTACGGCAAGCCAACCATAATCCCCATGGTCAACCCAACAAGCCCTATCATGGTGAAAAGTGATGCACCAGACAGCCATTCGCCCTGGCTTTTAAACATACCCAACTGCGACAAGAAAATAACAATCGCTAAGCCGTTCACAAAGCCCATCATTACCGAATGTGGGATCATACGTACAAATTTCCCCAAACGCAATACGCCTGCAGCTACTTGAATCAAGCCCGCTAAGATGAGGGTTACAAACAAAAATTGGAGTCCAGCGGTGTCGTTACCGCCAATCGCATTTCCTTCGCTAACCAAATGCACCATAACTACAGCCATAGCACCCGTTGCACCGGAAATCATGCCTGGTCTGCCACCAAAGATTGAGGTGATAAGTCCCATCATAAAAGCGCCATAGAGTCCCACTACCGGAGAAACACCTGCTACAAAAGCAAAAGCAACCGCCTCTGGCACAAGTGCTAAAGCTACCGTTAGTCCAGAAAGGATATCGTTTTTAACGCTTCCACCGTTGGTGGTGTCTATAAGTTTAAATGGCTTCATCAGAGAAATTTAAGCGGCAAAAGTAGGGGAATTAAGATAAAATACTTTGTCTTAGCACAATTAACACAATTTTTTAATAAACAGTACTTTAGCAAAAATTATAACGGATGAATCTACTAACGGTAGAAGGCATTTCAAAAGCATATGGCGAACGGGTCATTTTTGAACCCCTTTCCTTTGGCGTGAGCAAAGGACAAAAAATTGCATTAATTGCCAAAAACGGAAGTGGAAAGACCACCATTTTAAAAATTATTGCGCAGCAAGACACCCCCGATACGGGTCAAGTCAACTTCCGAAAAGGAACGCAAATATCTTACCTGCCGCAAGACCCCGCCTTAGACCCTGAAAAAACCGTAGAGGAAATTATCTTAGAATCAGGAAATCAAGTTTTGGAGGTTATTGCTGACTACGAAGAGGCCTTGCAAAACCCCGAAGATACCGAACACTATCAAAAGGCGTTTGAAGCCATGGAGCAACACCAGGCCTGGGATTTTGAAACCCAATACAAACAGCTGTTGAGTAAACTGAAATTAGACAACCTGAACCTAAAAGCAAGTGCCTTGTCTGGAGGGCAAAAAAAGCGGGTTGCGCTTTGTATTGCGTTGCTCGAAAAACCAGATTTACTTATTCTTGATGAGCCGACAAACCACCTAGACTTGGAGATGATTGAGTGGCTTGAAGCCTATTTTATCAAAGAAAAACTAACGCTGTTGATGGTCACACACGACCGTTATTTTCTTGAACGGGTGTGTAATGAAATTATTGAGCTTGATAATGGAAAACTGTTTAGTTACAAAGGAAGCTATTCGTATTTTTTAGCAAAACGCGCCGCACGCATAGAGCAACTTGAAACCGAAGCGCACAAAGCCAAGCGCCATTTCACCAAAGAGCTGGAGTGGATGCGTCGTCAACCTAAAGCGCGAACCACCAAGTCCAAATCTAGAATTGACGATTTTAAAAAAATCAAAGCGAAAGCTCAGCAGCGAAGAAACGAACACGAGGTGCAATTGGAAATCAATATGGAGCGTTTGGGTTCCAAAATGATTGAAATGCATCGAGTATCCAAGGCCTTTGATGAAAAGGTGATTCTCCAAGGATTTGATTATAACTTTCAGCGTAACGATCGGATTGGGATTATTGGCAACAACGGAACGGGAAAGTCTACCTTTCTTAAACTCCTCACCAATACCATCAAACCCGATGGCGGAAAAATTGTTTGGGGTGACACCCTTAAGTTTGGCTATTATACGCAAGAAGGAATACACGTTAAACCCGATCAAAAGGTCATTGAAGTCATTCAAGAGTTTGGCGAATTTATACCCCTAAAAAAAGGACGTAAAATTTCCGCTCAGCAATTACTCGAACGCTTTTTATTTGACCGCAAAAAACAATACGACTTTGTAGAAAAGCTAAGTGGAGGAGAACGTAAACGACTGTATTTGTGTACAGTACTAATCCAAAACCCCAACTTTATTATATTGGATGAACCCACGAACGATTTGGATATTGTTACCTTAAACGTATTGGAAAATTTTCTCCTCGATTTTCCTGGATGTTTGATCGTTGTTTCCCACGACCGCTATTTTATGGATAAAATTGTGGATCATCTTTTTGTCTTTAGAGGAAAAGGAGAAATTGAAGATTTCCCTGGAAACTATTCCGACTTTAGAGCCTATGATGGGCTTACAACAACCTCAGAAACTCCAAAGAAGAAACTGAAAACAGACTGGAAAAACAAAACAGAAAAGAAACCAAACTACGAGGAACAACGGGCACTAAAAAAACTGGAAAAAGAAATTGCCTCGTTGGATACTCAAAAAGAACACCTCCAACAGCAATTCAATGACGAATCGCTATCTCCCGAAGACATCAAAAGCCTTTCGATTGAACTAACAGCAGTTGAAAAAACCTTGGAAGCTAAATCTAATGAATGGCTAGAGCGCTCCCTTGCACTCGAATAATAGAACGCCCTTTTTTTTAACAATACAGGGCTTTTACAACGCATTCGCCAATTGATATATACAACCGTAATTGTATTACTTTTGTTTCACTGATGATGAAGCGTTTATTTCCCATACTTTCTTGGTTGCCAAACTATAAAAAGGCTTTTATTGCTGGAGACCTTTCAGCTGGTTTCACGGTTGGTGTTATGCTCATTCCGCAAAGCATGGCGTACGCCATGATAGCGGGGCTTCCGCCTGTTTACGGGCTTTATGCTGCGCTAATGCCACAACTGATTTATGCGCTTATGGGAACCTCACCACAGCTAAATGTAGGGCCCGTAGCCATGGATTCGCTTTTGGTAGCGGCAGGTTTGGGTGCACTATCCATTTCGGGTATAGACACCTACATTGCTATGGCAATTGTTTTGGCCTTGTTTGTGGGGTGTATTCAAGTGGTGCTTGGTGTACTCAAAATGGGGTTCTTGGTGAATTTTTTATCAACTCCTGTAATTAGTGGATTTACCTCCGCAGCCGCATTGATTATTGGTTGTAGTCAACTTGGGCATTTACTTGGAATTGAGGTTGGGAGGAATAGCAAAATTCAACACATCCTTACGGCCATTGCCAAAGAATTTAATCAGCTTAATGTATATGCGCTGAGCGTTGGCGTAATTGCCATTATACTTATTCTAATCTTACGAAAAATTAGCAAACGAATCCCTGCGGCATTAATGGTTGTGGTGCTTGGCATTTTGGCTGTAATTATATTTAAGCTTGATGCAAAAGGGGTAGAAATTGTTGCTGAAATTCCAAAAGGACTTCCCACTTTTACGTTGCCCGAACTTGATTTTTTGATGCTTAAAGACCTCTTTCCCATTGCATTAACCTTAGCGCTTATTGCGTTTATGGAAGCCATGTCGGTTGCCAAAGTCATGGAAAATAAGCATAAGAATCCGCTTAGACCAAATCAAGAATTAATCGCATTAGGGACGGCAAATATTGCAGGCGCATTTTTTAAATCATATCCTACTACAGGAAGTTTTACCCGAACAGCCATTAACGATTTAAGTGGTGCCAAAACAGGGCTAGCTAGCCTTGTAAGTGCTATTATCGTTGCGCTTACCCTCTTGTTTTTAACGCCTTTATTTTATTATTTACCCAGCGCCGTGTTGGCCGCCATAATTTTGGTTGCCGTTTTCGGATTGGTTGACGTACAATATCCGTTACAACTTCTTAAGACTCGAAAAGATGAGTTTATATTGCTCAACGTAACCTTTTTACTGACACTTTTTGTGGGCATTACTGAAGGTATTTTATTTGGAACCTTATTGGCGTTGTTGCTTATGGTGTACCGAACTTCTAAACCGCATGTTGCTATATTGGGAAGGATAAAAGGCACGTCTTATTTTAGAAATATAAACAGATTTAAAGAAGATATTGAGCCAAACGCTGAGGTGCTTATTCTACGCTTTGATGCGCAATTGTACTTCGGCAATAAAGACTATTTTAAGTCCGAATTACTGGCTGCCATAGCACAACAACAAACACCCCCAACAACAATTATCATCAAATCGGATCCTATTAATTACATAGACAGTAGTGCCGTGTTTATGCTTGAAAACCTGATTACAGAATTGCAACAACAAGACATAACAGTATTGTTTTCGGAGCTGATTGGACCTACACGAGATATCATCAAAAAATCAAAATTAATTGGGCTAATTGGGCGTGAAAACTTCTTTGTTAACACAAATGAAGCCTACGAGTTTGCAACCAAAAAAACACCTAAAACAAATTTGCAAGAAAAAATTTCGCTTCAAACCAAAAGCGAAGATTGATGCGATATAAATTATAATTTTACACTCCTAATTAAATCAAATGACCGTAGAACAGTTATACACCGGATGCTTGGCGCAAGGCGCATATTATATTGAAAGTGAGGGCGAAGTGGCTATCATTGACCCGCTACGAGAAACAGCACCCTATTTGGAACGTGCCGATAGGGACAATGCCAGCGTAAAATATGTTTTTGAAACACATTTCCATGCCGATTTTGTGAGTGGTCACCTAACGCTTGCAAAGCAAACGGGAGCACCCATCATTTTTGGACCAAATGCCAATCCAAGTTTTGATGCTATTATTGCCTCCGACCGACAAGAATTTCCATTGGGCAATGCTACTATTGTTGTAATCCACACGCCAGGGCATACTATGGAAAGTACCACGTATTTACTTCGTGATGCTGATGGGAAAGACCATGCTATTTTTACAGGAGATACTTTATTTTTGGGAGATGTAGGTCGGCCAGACTTGGCACAAAAAGCGGCTCACATGACCCAAGAAGATTTGGCAGGAACACTTTTTGAAAGTTTACGCACCAAAATTATGCCTTTGGCAAACGATGTGATTGTGTATCCCGCGCATGGCGCAGGTTCTGCTTGTGGTAAAAATATGATGAAAGAAACGGTAGACACACTCGGAAATCAGAAAAAAATGAATTACGCACTTCGTGCTGATATGACTAAGGACGAATTCATTAAAGAAGTTACAGACGGGTTACTGCCTCCTCCGCAGTATTTTCCGCTTAATGTAAAAATGAATAAAGAAGGCTATGCAGATTTGGATGAAGTAATTGCACAAGGAACGCATGCACTTTCTGCGGAAGCTTTTGAAGTTGCTGCCAACGAAACGGGTGCCGTTGTGCTAGACGTAAGGCATCAAAACGACTTTGTAAAAGGGCATATTCCGCGCTCCATTTTTATTGGGCTCGATGGTGGGTTTGCCCCTTGGGTAGGTGCGCTTATTGCCGATGTAAAGCAACCCATTTTATTAATAACCCCTGAAGGCCGAGAAGAAGAAGCAGTTACCCGACTTTCACGTGTAGGTTTTGACAATACGCTTGGCTATCTCAAAGGGGGATTTGAGGCGTGGCAAGCTGCCAATAAAGAAGTGGATACCATAACTTCTATTCCAGCTTCTGAACTTAAAGAAGCCTTGAAAAGTGAAAACATATCCGTGTTTGACGTACGCAAAGACTCAGAATATAGTTCAGAACATATCCCAAGCGCACAAAATACACCACTGAGTTTTCTAAACAATCATCTGGCTGAATTTCCATCAAATGGTGTATGCTATGTTCACTGCGCGGGAGGCTACCGAAGTGTCATTGCAGCATCGATATTGAAAAGCCGTGGAATACATAATTTAATTGATGTCGCTGGTGGGTTTAAAGCCATAAAAGACGCCAAAATTGAAGTGACGGATTACGTCTGTCCTTCCACATTATAATGCTATATTCACACCTAAAATTTTAACATTTCGACTCGTTTTATCAATGAAATACGCTATCGTTTTCTTGATGATTTTTACTGTAAATCATCACTCAAATGCTCAACTCACAGGAGCCGTTACCGACGCACAAAACAACCCGCTTGAATACGCCACTGTTGTAGTATTCGATGAAAACACCGAAGCCTTAGTTTCGGGGGTTGTTACCAATGCTGAAGGGATTTTTTCTATTGACAACATCAACAGCGGTATGTATCGCGTGGAAAGTTCTTTTTTAGGCTATCAAAAAGTAACTATTCAAAATGTGCGTGTTACTAGTACTGCGAAAACAGATTTGGGGACTATTGCGCTTCAATTGGGAAATACACTAAACGAAGTAACAGTAACTGGAGAAACGGCAACGGTACTAAACAAAATTGACCGTCAGGTATATGCGGCTGATGCGTTTAAAAGCGCCCAAGGCGGAACAGCGGAAGATGTTATACGCCAACTTCCATCAGTAAGCGTTGATGCGCAAGGCCATATTAGCGTTCGTGGAAATTCGGGATTTTTGGTGCTCCTAAATGGAAAACCTATTCAAGGAGATGCAAGTAGTCTAATGGCGCAACTTCCTGCAAATGCCATACAGTCTGTTGAGCTTATCACAGCTCCCTCTGCCAAATACGATCCAGATGGAACTTCTGGCCTTGTCAATCTTATTACAAAAAAAGGAAGCATCAATGGTGCTTACGGGCAATTGAATGTAAAATCTGGATTGCCATCTATAGAAACGTACGGGAACGACAAAGCGCACCAACGCTATGGTACAGACGCAACCTATAATATCACAACAGATAAATGGAATGTTTCCTTTGGAGCAAATTACCTTAGAAACGACAAAGGCGGCAGACGCGAAGGCGATGTTTTTACCGTAATTGATGATGTATTTACACGTTTTCCCTCAACAGGTGAGCGCAGTTTTGATGAAACAAATTACAACGGACGATTTACCCTAGAGTATACGCCCAACACCAAAAGTGCCTTATCGATTGGATTTTTTGCGGGAAAGCGTTCTAAAAAACGATTGGCAGATATTGTGTACTACGACAATCATAAAATCAATCCCTATGGAAGCACTACAAAAATTGCTTCCGACCCGTATTTCAATCACAACTTACGCGAACGAAAAAGTGATTTTGCTTTAGGGAATATTGATTATGCACTTACGTTTCAGAACAAATCGAAGTTGTCTTTATCTTTCTTATATGAGTACACACTTTTAGGCGGTCCAACTGTAAATCAAAACTTAGGTCACCCAGACAACAGTGTGCTTTTTCAAGACGAATACAACACAAACGATAATCCGCTGTATGGCGTACGTACACAACTGGATTATGCTATTCCATTAAAAAATGGAAAAGTAGAAGTGGGCTATCAATACCGCAACTTGGACCACACGGGAGATTTTGTGTATGAGCGTCGTACCAACTTTAGTGACCCATTTGTGTTGGTTCCAGCCTTTTCGAGCGAGGTGAATTTAACACGAGAAATACACGCTGTGTATGGGCAGTTTTCGGCTACAGAAGGAGCGTTTAGTTATAGCGCAGGCGTTCGCGTAGAAGCCATGGATAGAACACTTGTGCTAAAAGACAAAGCCAATACAGTAGATGATAAACTGTACTACGATTTTACCAAAGCGTATCCATCGGCATCTGTTCAGTATGCGGTAGATGACAACACAAAAGTTAAGATGGCGTACAGCAAACGTGTAGAACGCACCACGACTTTTAAAATGAATCCGTTTCCGGAGCGTGAACACTCCGAAACCTTGGAACAAGGCGATCCAAATCTAAAGCCAGAATTTATTGATTTGATTGAGCTTGGCGTTGACACAAAACTGGGGAAACACACTGTGTTTGCTACGGCGTATTTTAGAAACACGCAACATGTAGTTAACAGAGTAAATACCGTCTATAACGACAGTATTTTAAATCGTATTTACTCTAATGTGGGAAGTGCAAAGACGGTTGGGATTGAACTTGGTGCTCAGCTAAAACCAACAAATAAATGGCGGAATTTCATAGGAGCAAATGTATATCGATATGCGCTTAAAGGTTCTTTTGACAACAGGCCTATAAACACCAACGCAACTATTTTTAGCCTAAATGCAAATTCCACGTAGTCGTTTTGGAAGAATGCTTCTTTACAATTTACATTTAACTATTTGTCGGACAGGGTGACTGCACAAGGAGAAGATTCGAGATATTACACCCCAAATTTGACGTTTCAAAAATCGTTTTTGGACAACAGACTCAAGGCCACGCTGCAATGGTTGAACATAGACATGGGGCTTTTAAACACAAACGAACAGCGTATTACCACCTGGCGAGCAGATGAATTTTATACCACAACCAACTATATCTACGAAGTAGATATGATTGTGTTAAACCTGTCTTATATCTTTAAAAACGGGAAAAATAAATCCAAATTTATTGACAGCGAGTTTGGTAAACGAGAGTTTTAGTCCCAATGCAACAACTAATTTTAGCGGTGGTGTTTTATGGCTTCACAAGCTTGATACGTGTTAAAAGGCTATGCGTTGTCATGTATAAATAGGTAAAGTCTGCGTCAAATGCACAGTTTGCTGTACGTTGATCCGTATGAACAGTCCCTAAATGCGTTCCGTCGGGGCTAAATACTAAAACGCCGCCAGGGCCTGTTGAAAAAATTACCCCCGAGGGATGAATTTTTAACCCATCGAAATTTCCTTTTCCTTTTGAAATGAGTGCTGTTCCATCAAAAAATACGCGCGGGTTTGCAACACCCGTAGCAGTAATATCATAGGCCATTATACGAGGATAACTGCGGTCGGAAATCGTAACGTATAACGTTTTCTGATTGTTAGAAATGGCAATCCCATTGGGTGCGGTTAGGTCATCAATAAGCAATGAGAGTTCACCAGAAGGGGTATGTTTAAATACCCCGTTAAAAGAGAGCTCTCTCAACGGGTCATCTGAGCCTTTTAGCCCATAAGGAGGGTCTGTGAAATACAAATCTCCATTTTTGGCATATACGAGATCATTAGGGCTGTTAAAACGTTTTCCTTCATACGAATCTACAACTGTAGAAAAACCTTTTTCATTCCAACTGCTAAGCTTGGCAATTCGTCTATCGCCTTGCATGCATAGCACCAAATTTCCTTCTGAATCTAAAGTTAAGCCGTTTGAGCCACTTTTTTTAGTGCTTGGCGTAATTCCTGTATAGCCACTTGGCGAGAGGAAAAGCTGTAACCCGTTTGCTTCGCTCCAACTGTACACCTTATTATTTGGTACATCTGAGAACAATAGGGCATCTAATGCAGCTACCCAAACAGGGCCTTCGGACCATTTAAACCCCTCTGCAATGACTTCAACTGTAGCATCCTTATCTATATATAAATCAAGTTTAGGATCAATTCGTTCTACTGATGGGCTTATTTGTGCTTGCACAACACCCATATGGATAACAAAACATAAAACTGTAATTAGAAAGGATTCCGATTTAGTAAGCATGATTAGAAAATGAAATTTGCTACAATATATAAGGATTATGGATAATATTTGACATGTAAACGTAGTTTACGTACAATTGTATGATATTTCTTACAATATTGACTACAAATGATAATTTATCGAAGGGGAACTGTAAAATGACCCTCAAAAAAAACCCTTTTTTATGTCAATTTTACCAATTGATTTACACCTTTCATGTGATTTTTAACACTTTATTTAAAATTTTAACATAATTTTACGCTTTAATTAAACTAAACAATTATGAAAATTAAATTTTTATTCACCTTACTTATAGCTTTAATGTGTTTTAGCACGATGCAAGCGCAAGAAGCACCTACTTTCAGTGTTTCTGGTACAGTAGACACGTATTATAGAAGCACTGAGTTTGCTCCTGGTACATCTTTTGCTAATCTAAACGGATTTGCTTTAGGTATGGCTAACATTGTACTTTCTTACGAAGGTGAGAAGTCTGGTTTTGTTGCTGACTTAGTATATGGACCAAGAGGT
>JAACDD010000109.1 GCA_009937085.1 Bacteroidota bacterium | reverse complement strand
TTGTGGGATACAGATTTAATTGAGCACTACAACATGAGCTATACCGAGCTTGCGGCACATTTACCAAAACGTTCAGCAGAAGAAAAAGAAGATTGCATGAACGCACCGCGATTGGAGTGGGCACATGAATCGCAAGATTTAGCCAATACGATTTATGCCAATACGCTCATGCACGCCTCTTTAGGCTATGTATATCACTATCAATACTTTGGCAAGGTGCGAGTTAGATTGCTTGATGCAGGGCTTCGATTGGCAGCCACACTAAACGCTATTTTTGATTCTTCTGACGCTTCTTAGCAATTACTCCAGCCCGATACCTGTTGTAAAATTGTTGATAATAGCGAAAGAAACTTTACACAACACATTTATAATCAGTATTTTAAACTAACTTCAAAGGGTTTATAACTGTTGATCGATAAACAATTCGTTAACAATAAGTTGCGGTTTTTTTAAAGCCTATGAAATAAAATTGTGTAAATGCTAATAACATGAAACGCATAGATCTTGAACACTATAAAATTTGTCTGATTAACAACCATTCTTTGCAGGTCCAAATAGACAGGCTTATCAAGGACTCCTTTGATAGCTATTGCAGCAATAAAAACATCATGTACAATGATACTGATGTACAAATGGAAGACTACAGAGAAGCCTATTCGATCTCGTTAAATTACTTGTTTAAGGAAGTTAACGAGTGGTAGGCTATTGCGTTCAATTTTGTACTTTGGCGTAAAAGCTAAAATGCTAGAAATAGAACGTAAGTTTTTAGTCCGCAATGTGCACCTGTGCCTTGACAAGGCCACGGCCTCATTTGCTATTTTTCAGGGATATCTCTCCACTGATCCAGCGCGTACTGTTCGGTTGCGTATTCAAAACACCAAAGCTTTTTTGACCATAAAAGGCGCTTCTTCTACAGATGGTACCACAAGAGTAGAGTGGGAAAAAGCCATTTCTCTTAATGAAGCCAATACCTTGTTGCCACTTTGTCTACCAGGCAGCATTCAGAAAACGCGTCATCATGTTCCTTTTAATGAATCCCTTTTTGAAGTAGATGTATTTGAGGCAGCATTATCGGGATTGGTACTCGCCGAAGTTGAACTTAAAAGCGCAGATCAAAAAATCGAACTTCCTAATTGGATAGGAAAAGAGGTTACCGGAGACAAACGCTACTACAACAGCCATTTATCACAATATGGCATGCCAACCTAAAACCCTAAATCGCTGAGGTCTTCGTCTTCAAAAAAGGACTTTTCTTGACGTGAAACGGATAGTGAGTCACAATCCAAAGGAATAGAGATAAACTCGGGTGCTTCAAATGCATCTTTTGAAATCACAAGCGTGGAATCTGCGTAGCAAGCCTTCATATAATTTGCCCAAATAGGAAGCGCCATTGTTGCGCCCTGTCCGTAAGCAATGGTTTCAAAGTGTATGGAACGGTCTTCACCGCCCACCCAAACGCCAGTTGCCAAATTGGGCACCATTCCAATAAACCAACCATCACTTTGGTTTTGGGTCGTTCCTGTTTTTCCAGCAATTGGATTGTCAAATTCATAGGGATATCCTGTAACCACATCTCTAAAAATCGGATTCGCTTTATCCGCACCGCGGTGTCGTAATCGAACCCCCGAACCAGACTCCGTAACACCCTCGAGTAATTTTAGTGTGACATAAGCGGATTCTTCACTTAAAACATCTTTGGTCTCTGGTGCAGTTTGATAGATTACGGTACCGTTTTTATCTTCAATACGTGTGACCACAACAGGTTTTACATATATTCCTTTATTGGCAAAACTCGAATACGCACCAACCATTTCATAAACACTTAAGTCTGCAGAACCCAAGGCTATCGCAGGAACATTTGGAATGAAAGAACTCACGCCAAGATTACGCACTAAATTTACGACGGGCCTTGTACCAACCTTATCAATTAATCGAGCACTGATGGTATTCACCGAATTCGCAAGAGCATTTTTTAAGGTGCGCTTTCCAATGTATCGATCTCCAGAATTTTTTGGACACCATGCATCGTGTGCACCAAATTTAGCGGGCTCTACACAGTAGTATCCATCGGGCAGCGAATCGCAAGGAGACACTTTTAGTTGGTCAATAGCAGAAGCGTACACAAAAGGCTTAAACGTTGATCCAATTTGTCGCTTCCCTTGCATCACGTGGTCAAATTGAAAATGACGGTAATCAATGCCGCCAACCCACGCTTTTACGTGTCCCGTTTGCGGTTCCATGGACATCATACCCGTGCGCAAAAAATGCTTATAATAACGAATAGAGTCTGTGGGTGTCATAACGGTATCTATGTCTCCATTCCAACCAAACACTTCCATTTCGAGAGGTTTTTCAAAGCTGGCTAAAATGGTTTCTTCGTCATGCCCTTGGGCTTTCATTTTTCGCCAGCGTTCAGACCTGCGTTTGGCCTGATTCATAATTGTTTCAACTTCACTTTTATCTACATCCAAAAAGGGTGCAGTTTCATTGAATTCAGGTGCATTTTGCCTAAAAAATTCTTTTTGCAAATTGGGCATATGTGCCGCTACAGCGTCTTCGGCATAGGTTTGTAACCTTGAATCTATTGTAGTATAAATGCTGAGCCCGTCCAAGTAAAGGTTATAAAACGTGCCGTCTTCTTTGGGATTATTGGCAATCCAAGTACGCATAAACTGCTGCAAATAGCCTCTAAAATACGTGGCAATTCCTTCGCGATGCGACTGCGGATTAAAGTCAAGCGTTATGGGCAATGCAGCCAATGAATCACGTTGTTTTTCATCAATTAAGTTATTGCGTAGCATTTGTTGATACACAATATTTCGCCTATCGCGTACCATTTCGGGTCGTCGTAACGGGTTGTAAAGCGATGAGTTTTTTAGCATACCTACGAGCATGGCAGATTCGCTCAAATCCAACTCAATGGGTTTTTTTGAAAAGTAAATTGAACTTGCAGAACGAAGGCCGTCGGCGCTGTAATTAAAATCATAAATGTTGAGATACATTGTAATGATTTCATTTTTGGTATAGCGACGTTCCAGCCGAACGGCAATGACCCACTCCTTGATTTTTTGTGTTATGGCCGCTACAACATTTCGCGAACGAACACCCACAAAAAGTTGTCTGGCAAGCTGTTGTGTAATGGTGCTTGCGCCCCCTTTTTTACCCAAATAAAACAGCGCACGCGCTGTGCCACGAAAATCAATTCCAGAGTGATTGTAAAAACGCTCGTCTTCTGTAGCAATAAGCGCATCTATCATGTCTGTAGGGATTTCATGAAATGAAATAGGCGTTCGGTTATCGTTGAAGTAAAACTTCCCTAAAACCGTATCATCAGCAGATATAATTTGCGTAGCCAAATTGGTTTTTGGATTCTCCAATTGACGAAAATCTGGCATGGACCCAAGCAGTCCAAGTGAGGCTGCTCCAAAAATAGAAGCGATACCCAAAACGACAGCAGCGAAAGCAATCCATATAAGGCGAATAAATTTTCTGTATCCTTTTTTAGTAGTCATGTAAAATGGGGTTTAATGCGATTCCAATCTGATGAATTCCATATAATGTTTTATCGGCAACTAATTTTTCAGCAGCACGTACTGCTGGCCGTATGCGAAATTGATACGCTCCAGGCTC
>JAACDD010000108.1 GCA_009937085.1 Bacteroidota bacterium | reverse complement strand
TTAGTCCTCTTTCAATTCTAGAAATATAACTTTTTTTCGTGCCTGTTTTTTGGGCAAGTTCTTCTTGAGTCAAGTTTGCTTCTTTTCGAGCTTCTTTTAACATCACACACAAACGAAAAGCAAGAGAGTTCGTATTATCAACCCATTTGAGTTGTGTATTCACGTTAGCTATATTCTTATAGTTCCAATTAAATATGTAATTGCTTTTCCATAAATCTCAATGCGCTCATTTTTATATACACATTTTAATTCTCCTCCTCTTTTCGATAATTGTCTTGCGGTTAATTCTTTTTTATTCAGTTTTTTTGACCAATACGGGGTTAAGGTTGTATGAGCCGAACCCGTAACAGGGTCTTCGTCTATTCCTGATTGTGGGGCAAAAAAGCGACTTACAAAATCAGATTTATACCCTTTTGCTGTCACTATAATACCTCGTGCTTTGATTTTAGATATTTGTAACAAATCCGGATTCATGTTTTTAATAATATCCTCATTCTCGAAAAGCAGTAAATAATCCGTCTTTCCTTTAAATGCCTCAATTGGTTTTATATTAAATGGGGTTGTCAATTCGCTTGTTACGTCTGTTTGATTGACATCATCTGTTGGGAAATCCAATGCATAATAATCATCTGATTGACGGACACGTAACTCACCGCTTCTTGATTGAAAAATAATAGTATCACCAACATAATCAAGATAATTATATAGTACAAAGGCAGCCGCTAATGTTGCGTGTCCACATAAATCCACTTCTACAGTAGGAGTGAACCAACGTATCTGATATTCGGTTTTATCTTTAACAAAAAATCCGGTTTCTGATAAATTATTCTCGGCAGCAATTTTAATCATTAAGTCATCACTAATCCAACTATCTAAAGGGCAAATAGCCGCAGCATTGCCTTTGAAAAGGGTATCTGTAAAAGTATCTATTTGATACATTTTTAAATCCATAATCTTAGTGTTGTCAGTTTCATTTTATTTCGTTTTTTTCGCTCTGATATTCTCTTTTTAACTTTTCATCAAGGGGGTTTTATTTTTCTTTGACTTTTTTGAATTTTCCGAAATGCTTTGGGAGTTCATTTGTTACCTGTAGCTTATTTGAAAAAGCTGTAGGTTTTATCATAATTATTCTTGTTTCGTCTTCTATGTCAACGCTATGTTCGCTTTCAAAGTTCATAAAGTCTACATGTAAAAGGTTAAAATTATAGTTCTGTTTTTCAAGGCTTAGTATTAAATATTCTTGAGGGTCAAAATGTCCAACAAGTTTATCATCAATCCATACACTTACTCTCTTGGAATTTGAAAAATTTAAAGATCTATTAGCCCCATTAAATATTAAAACATTACCATTACCCAAATCATCAATATTAGCGTTTGTATTGAATTTTATACTACTTACAACCCTATTGGTTATCTTTTTTTCTGACTCAAAATTAATTTCTTCATTGGTTGTTACATTTAGAATCGAAATATTTACCTTTTCAAAATCACTAGGGTCAGATTTAATATTTATTAAATAATTGTTATTTTGTTTAGCAACAAATTTCAAAATATAGTGGTGGTGATTCATTGTACGTTCATTATCAAGTCCAGCTTGCATACCTCCAATTGCACCTCCTCCAGTGTATCCTATATCATATTCCCAAGGCCTAAAATGCCTAACTTCAATTTCATTTTTTCCTTCTTTAACTTTTAAATTCTTAGGCCATCCTCTTCCGTAACTTCCAACCTCCCTCTGATTTACTTTAACAAAAAAAACTCTTTCTTTATGCTTTTTACCATCTATAGTTATGGAGTTAACGCTTCCATTTAAAATAGCCAATTCATTAGTAGATATTTTATCACCAACATATCCTTTTGAAGTTCCACAGCTAATTAAAATTGATAACGTAACTAGTACAACTGTAACCTTAAATAATTTCATTTTATTGGGTTTAGGTTACCCCAAAAAAATCCTAAAAAAAAAGCAAGTCTACCAGTCGGTAGAAAATATTTAGTTGAAGAACAGATTTAGGGCTTGTTCAACGCTAAAATAACAAAAAAACTAAGAAGCCGCTTTAAGCTGGTTTAACTCTACACCGCTAAGTTTGTTTTCGGCATAGCGTTTGGTCACTTTAAGTGAGGTGGTTTTTGTGCCTGGCAGTTCAAACATAGCGTCTGTAAGTATGGCTTCACAAAGGGAGCGTAACCCTCGTGCGCCCAAGGCATAGTGCATTGCTTGCTCCACAATATAATCCAATGCAGCTGGAGCAAATGTTAGTGTTATATCGTCTAATGCAAACAAATGTTCGTATTGCTTAATCAACGCATTTTTAGGCTCAACCAAAATAGCGCGCAATGCTTTTTTGCTCAATTGGTTCATGTGCGTCAATACAGGCAAACGCCCAATAATTTCCGGAATCAATCCAAAATCTTTTAAATCAGATGGCGTAATATGTGCCAACAATTCCTCTTCAGAAACGCTCTCTCGCTTAGCCGAAGTGCTATAGCCTACCGCTTGCATGTTCATGCGTTTGGCAATATGACGTTCGATGCCGTCAAAAGCACCGCCAGCGATAAATAAAATATGTTCCGTGTTGATTTCCACAAACTTCTGATCGGGGTGTTTGCGTCCTCCTTTTGGTGGGACGTTTACTACGGTTCCTTCAAGGAGTTTTAGCAATGCCTGTTGTACACCCTCACCTGAAACATCTCTGGTAATGGAAGGGTTATCGCTTTTACGTGCAATTTTATCGATCTCATCAATAAATACTATACCCTTTTCGGCTTTTTGCTGGTCGTAGTCGGCGGCTTGTAGTAAGCGTGTCAAAATGCTTTCTACATCTTCGCCCACATAACCCGCTTCCGTAAGTACGGTGGCATCTACGATGGCAAGTGGTACTTGCAGCATTTTGGCAATGGTTTTTGCCAAAAGGGTTTTCCCTGTACCTGTTTGCCCGGCAATAATTATATTACTTTTTTGGATTTCTACGTCGTTGTCGTCATCGGATTGGGTAAGCCGTTTGTAGTGGTTATACACCGCAACCGAAAGTACTTTTTTAGCGCGCTCTTGTCCAATGACATATTCGTCCAAAAACGCCTTAATCTGTTTGGGTTTTTTAAGTAGAATATCAGTAGAAGTTGTTGCTGTGTCAATGTGTGTTTTTTCCTCTTGGATAATCCCAACGGCTTGTTCAACACAACGCTCGCAAATATGCGCATTGAGTCCAGCCACCAATAATTTGGTTTCGGCTTTTTTACGCCCACAAAACGAACAACTTAATTCTTCTTCCATCTTAACTTCTGGTCAATACCTCGTCTATCATGCCGTATTCTTTGGCTTCTAGCGCTTTCATCCAATAATCACGATCTGAATCTTCATACACCTTATCATAGGGTTGATTACTGTGTTTAGCAATGATTTCGTACAATTCTTTTTTGAGTTTTAGAATTTCACGCGCCGTAATTTCAATATCCGATGCTTGTCCTTGTGCGCCTCCTAGAGGTTGGTGAATCATCACACGCGAGTGTGGCAGTCCAGAGCGCTTTCCTTCCTGACCCGCACACAGCAACACAGCACCCATTGAGGCCGCAATTCCGGTACAAATAGTAGCTACGTCGGGATTGATAAACTGCATGGTATCGTAAATACCTAATCCGGCATACACGCTTCCGCCCGGCGAGTTGATGTAAATCTGAATGTCTTTGTTTTTGTCTGTGCTTTCCAAAAAGAGCAATTGCGCCTGAATAATATTCGCAACACTATCGTTAATGGCAGTTCCCAAAAAGATGATGCGATCCATCATCAACCTAGAAAACACATCCATTTGCGCCACATTAAGTTGACGCTCCTCGATGATATAAGGGGTTAAACTGCTTACAAGTTCATTGTAATAAAGCGAGTTTATACCGTGATGTTTGGTTGCGTATTGTTTAAATTCTTTTCCGAAATCCATAGCTTAAAATTGTATGTTAAATATAGCGATTATTTTTTGTACGCTTCTTTGATAAAGGTGTCGTAGTTAACTTTTTTAACTTTGATATTACCTTTTTCTAAAAACAGTTGTCGCATTTTTTCACTCATAAGCTGATCTGAAATGCGTTTTACTTCTTCTTGATTCCCCAAAATTCGAGCTGCAATATCATTGAGTTCTTCTTCCTTAACGTCTGTACGACCAAATTGTACCATTTGCTTTTGAAGTAAATCCTTAGCAAAGGTTTCTATTTCTTCTCTAGTAATTTGAAGGCTGTTTTCTTGAATCAAATTGGACTCAATAAGTTGGTAACGCAAGCCACGCTCAGACTTTTCATACTCTGCCTCTGCTTCTTCTGCAGAAATGGGATTTTCACCAGCAGTTTGCATCCATTTTTTTAGAAACGCATCTGGTAATGAAAACTTGGTATTGTCAATAAGACTCTCTGTCATATCATTTACAAACTTCTGATTTGCTTGTGTTTCAAAGTGCCCCGAAGCATCTTCTTTGAGTTTGGCTTTGCATTCAGTAGCTGTTTTTACGGCATCTTTCCCAAATACTTTATCGAAAAATTCTTGGTCTAGCTCTGCCAATCCGCGGTTGTTGCGTTCTTGCAAGGTTAGTGAAAGCTCTAGTGCTTTCTCAGGCAATTTACCCATAACGCGTTGCAACACATGGTCCTCTTTAAATAATCCTTTTGTGCTGAGCGAAACAACATCGCCAATAGTCGCATTTTTGAATGCTGTTAAAGCTTTTTTGCTTTTAAGTTCATCGGCAGCAAAAGTGGCGCTTTTGTTTTCTTCTACTCCTTCAAACACAACACTTACTGTGAATTCGGTATCTTTCGATACTTCTTCGGTTGGTGTAATTGTGCCGTATTGCTTTTGCAAGCGTTCCAATTGCTCGTTTACAAAGGCGTCATCGGCTTCAATTTCGTAGCGTGTAATGGCTTTTCTATTGGGGAGTTTTACCTCCACTTTTGGTGTAAGTCCCAACTCAAAATCAAATGAAAAACTCGCTGCAGTCCAGTCTAATTCGTCTACAGGGACGGGTAATGGATTCCCTAAAATATCTAGCTTTTCTTTGTTTAAATAATCGTTTAATGATGATTGCAATGCTTTGTTAACTTCATCTACCAAAACCGCCTGTCCGTATTGCTTTTTTACAACACTCATGGGAATATTCCCTTTTCTAAATCCTGGAATATTTGCGCGCTTACGGTAGTCGTTTAGCACTTTTTCTACCTGAGGTGCAACTTCTTCTTGTTTTACTTCGACAGTTAAGACGGCATTTAGCGCATCTACATCTTTTCGCGTTACGTTCATCATGTTATTTTAATAGCTGGCAAAAGTAGGCTATTTTACAGCAAGGTCAAAGCAAAGATTTCAAGGGTTTTAGATTAAGAAATCCTGTAATGCAAGTGTAAATGCTTTTGGGTTTTCGGCATGGAGCCAGTGTCCTGCATTTGGTATCCAATTCAGCGTTGCATTAGGAAAATACAATTGGATTTTGGAAAAGTCTTGTTCTAGGATATAATCTGAAGTTGCACCTGCCAAAAACAGCGTTTCACCTGCATAAATAGCCTCTACAGGAGCGGCCCCGATTTCACCCAACTTGTGTTGTAGCACCTGAATATTGCAGCGTAATTTTAACGTCCGGTCTTCTGTCCAAGCTAAATTTTTGAGTAAAAACTGACGCACACCAACTTCGGGAACAAAAGCGGAAAGTGCATCATCAGCAAGCGTTCTTGAAGTAAACGTATGCGCATCTAAATGTAAAAGCCCAGCGATAATATTGGAAAACTTTTCACGGACTTTATAGTCTTTTGGTGCAATATCTGCGACGATGAGTTTATGCACACGTTCGGGGTGTTGCAATGCCAATGTCATAGCCGTTTTACCGCCCATTGAGTGCCCCAAAACAATCGCTTTATCAAGTTTGTGTGATTCCATATAAGCAACGATATCTTGTGCCAGAATTTCGTAGTCAAATGAATTGCTGTGAAAACTTTTGCCGTGATTTCGTTGGTCTATGGCGTGGACTTCAAAATGGGAAGACCAGTATTTGGCATGCGTACGCCAATTGTCGGACATTCCTAAAAATCCATGCAAAATCAGTAATGGCTTGCCTTGCCCTGTAATCGTACTGTGAACTAATGGCTCGATAGCTTTGCGATGTATTGGTTAATCACATTTTCCAGTCCGTAGTATAGCGACTCACACACCAACGCATGACCTATGGAAACTTCCAATAGGCCTGGAATCTTTTGTGCAAAAAACTGAATGTTCTCCAAACTCAAATCGTGTCCAGCGTTGAGTCCTAGTCCAACTTCCTGGGCTTTTTGGGCAGCAGCTACAAAAGGTGCAATGGCTTTTTCTGGATTATTAGGGAATTTTTCAGCATAGGATTCCGTGTAGAGTTCAATGCGGTCTGCGCCAGTAGCAACTGCTGATTCGACTTGCGCTACATCTGGATCTAAGAAAATAGATGTGCGGATACCATGTTGCTTAAATTCCTGTATAACTTCTTGCAAAAACGAACGATTTGCAACCGTATCCCAGCCTGCATTAGAAGTAATGGCATCAGGTGCATCCGGCACAAGCGTAACCTGTGCGGGCTTGACCTCACATACTAAGTCCACAAATTTTGGATTTGGATTGCCCTCCACGTTAAATTCGGTTGTAATAACTTCAGGTAATTCACGAACATCTTTATAGGTAATGTGCCGTTCATCGGGCCTTGGATGGACTGTAATCCCATGAGCTCCAAACGCTTGTATGTCATGAGCAACATGCAACACATTCGGCATATTTGCGCCACGTGCATTGCGCAATGTGGCAATTTTATTAATGTTTACACTTAATTTTGTCATAGCAATTTTTAGACGTTTTGGGTCCAAAAATACAACATTATACATCTTTATTCTTTTTGGTCTAACTTTGCCCTATGAAGATTGCGGTATATAGTTTAGTTCACGACGATGCAACACTGCGTATTGTATCTAGAATTATCCACTTTTTTTCAGAAAAAAAAGTGGACATTCAGATCGAAAAAGCACTATCTGCGCACTTTCCAAAAATAACGTCCTCGTCATTTGAATCGCATCTTGATATTGATGCAGAAACAGCTGTTTTTTTTGCTGTTGGTGGCGATGGAACTGTACTTCGTGCACTGAATTATGTACGTGAATCAAAAATTCCACTTATTGGAATCAATACTGGGCGTTTAGGGTTTTTGGCCACTGTTCAACCCGATGAAATAGAGGCGTGTTTGCTAGATATTATTACAAATAATTACAGCACAGAAAAACGCAGTATTCTTGAGATAGAAACCAATCCGCCACATCCAGAATTAGAAGCTTTCCCATTAGCCTTAAATGAAGTTTCTGTTGCCCGTGAAAACACCACCTCTATGGTTACTATTCACACCAAAGTAAACGGTGCATATTTAAATGTTTACTGGGCTGACGGTTTGATTTTGGCTACACCAACTGGTTCAACGGGATATTCGTTGAGTAGTGGGGGTCCTATTATTGCACCCGATAGCAAGAGTTTAGTGCTTACACCAATTGCACCTCACAATCTGAATGCACGCCCGTTGGTTTTGGCTGATGATGTCGAAATAGAAATGCACGTTGAAGGAAGAGGCGATTCGCACTTGCTGTCACTTGACGCGCGCTTGGTTTCAGTTCCGATGCAAACAAGCATCCGTATAAAAAAAGCTGCAAATTCAATGGTATTTATTCGTCCTAATACCCACAGTTTTTTTGATACGCTTCGCAACAAACTTTTGTGGGGGCAAGACAATCGTAATTAACAATAAACTCCGTGATTTTCAGTTTTTAGTATACACATGTTTCGCATGAATCACTTATCAATTTGGTTTTTTCTACTTTGCATTGCAACCACTTCTGTCCATGCGCAACGTCATGAATTGGGAATTCTTATAGGGGGTGTTAACTATATTGGTGAAATAGGAGATACGCAATATTTCAATCCAAAACATTTGGGTTATGGTATCATTTACAAACGAAATATCACACAACGCATTGCGCTACGTGCCCAGTTTAGCACAGGTAAATTTAGTGCCAACGACCAAAATGCAACAGCACTAGATCGCCGTACGCGAGGGTTATCTTTTTCTAACAACTACTCCGCGTTAGGCGTTGGCGTTGAAGCAAATTATGTAGCACTTCCCATTGGCGAATTTGGCATTTCCTGGACACCCTACTTACATGTTGGTGTACAACGTTTGGTAGTTGATGAGCTGTATTTTCCAGAATATGAAAACACCGCTACTTCACATGGAAGAAAAATGACGATGGGTGTACCTTTTGGTGCAGGAATAAAAGTTAATTTAGGTCAATATTGGGTAATTGCAGCCGAAGTGCAACCGCAGTTTACCTTAACCGATAATGTAGACGGGAGCTATCCAAATACAGACAAACAACCACTTGCCAAACAATTTTCTACGAGTTTGAGTAGTGATTGGTTGGTATTTACGGGGATTTCTATAACTTACGCCTTTGGAAAACTACCATGTTGTAGGGAATAAATAAAAATGAATTTCGAGGATTTAAACAAAGAAGCTTTACCGCAACACATTGCTATCATTATGGATGGCAATGGACGTTGGGCGCAACAACGCGGAAAACTACGCGTTCGCGGTCATGAGGCCGGCGCTGAAGCCGTTCGTAAAACGGTAGAAGCAGCCGCAAATCTCGGAATCAAACACCTTACACTCTATGCTTTTTCCACCGAAAACTGGAGTCGTCCAAAAACAGAAATAAGTACGTTAATGGCATTGTTGGTGCGAAGTTTACGCCGTGAATTAGAACGTATGGCTTCTAATAACATCAAGCTTAGTGCGATAGGCTCATTGGATAAACTACCGAAAAATGTACAGCAAGAATTGCATGAAGTAGTTCAAAAAACTGCAGCAAACACGGGAACACATTTGACCCTTGCGCTCAGCTATGGCGCCAGAGAAGAAATCAAACAAGCGGTAGTACAGATAAGCAAAAAAGTTAAAAATAATATAATTCCTGTTGAAAGTATTGACGAAACCATAATTAATGAGCATCTTTACACGCAAAATCTGCCTGACGTAGATTTACTTATTCGCACAAGCGGAGAAGTGCGTATCAGTAATTTTTTGTTGTGGCAAATTGCTTATGCAGAACTTTACTTTACGGATGAATTGTGGCCGGAATTTAACGAACAATCCTTACATCAGGCAATTTTAAGTTATCAAAAAAGAGAACGTAGATTTGGAAAAACTAGCGAACAACTTACGTAACCACCTCCTCCATTCCATTTTTTTATGCCTAACGCTTATAAGCTTAAACCTTATAACTGCGCAAGAAATCACTTTTGACAAAGGAAAGATTTACGAGATTGGTGAAATTAACGTAACAGGAGTTAAAACTTTTAGCCCGCAAACCGTTGTTGCATATACTGGACTACGCAAAGGACAGCGCATTCAAATCCCAGGTGAAGAAATCAGTGCTACCATTAATAAACTTTGGAAGCTAGAACTCTTTAGCGATATCGAATTTTTTATTACCAAAATTGATGGTGATGTTGCTGATTTAGAACTTTACATCCAAGAACTTCCAACGCTTTCTGACTACACCATAAAAGGAATTAAAAAAGGAAAGATTGAGTCTATTGTCAAAGACACAGATATTAAAAAAGGGAAAAAGCTCAGCAAAAACTTCTTATCTACAACCAAAAACTACATTCAAAATAAATACCGAAAAGATGGGTTTTTGAATGCTAAAGTTACCATAGATACAAAACCAGACACCACTGGAGTTAACAATCAAAAAATGTTGATTTCGTTGGATCGTGGAGATCGTGTAAAAGTGCGTTCAGTAAATATGAATGGTAATTCGATTTACAAAACAAAAAAATTGCTAAAAAAATTCAAAAACACCAAAGTTGAATTCCCTGGTCGCTTCTGGAAACGCTCCAAATATATTGAGGCTGAATATGAGGAAGACATGAAGGCTTTACTTGATTTCTACAAAGAGAAAGGCTACAGGGATGCCCGGATTGTTTCGGATACCGTAAAAATTGATGACGATAAAATTGACATTGATATTGCCTTACAAGAAGGTAACAGGTATTATTTTGGCAAAATTGATTTTATTGGAAACTCTGTTTATAGTGATGCGCAACTTTCACGCGTACTCGGTTTAAAATCTGGCGATACCTACAACGGCGTTTTACTTCGACAACGCATTGCGGACCAAACAAAACCCGACGGTGAAGATTTAACCAATTTATACCAAAACAACGGTTACTTGTTTTCAAGCATTAATCCTGTGGAAGTAAGTGCGGCTAATGATACTATTAATTTTGAAGTACGGATAACAGAAGGAAAGCCGGCTTATTTTAATCGTATTTCGGTACGTGGAAACGACCGTACAAACGACCACGTAATTTTTAGAGAAATTAGAACACGTCCAGGGGAACTTTACAGCAAGGATAAAGTGGTGCGTTCGGTTCGTGAATTAGGACAATTGGGCTTTTTTGATCCAGAACAAATTTCACCCGATTTTAAAGATGTAGATCCAAACGCAGGTACGGTGGATATCGAATATGGATTGGTAGAAAAAGGCGCAAGTCAAATTGAACTTCAAGGTGGTTATGGCGGTGGTGGTTTTATTGGAACACTTGGTCTATCGTTCAATAACTTCTCTATGCGCAACATTTGGAACAAAGATGAATACAAACCTGTACCCATGGGTGACGGACAGCAATTGGCGCTTCGTTTGCAGGCAAGTAGATTTTTTGAAACGTACAGTTTTTCTTTTGCTGAGCCGTGGCTTGGTGGTGAGCAACCTGTTCGCTTTTCGACTTCCATTTCACAAACCACGCAATACCGCTATGATTATACGACCGGGCTTGCCAACAAGGGTCAATACTTTAAAATTAGAGGAATAAACTTAGGCTTAGCAAAACGCTTGCAAGTTCCCGATGATTATTTTACGCTTTCACAAACTATAGGTTTTCAGTATTTTGATTTAAATAATTATTACACAGGGCTCTTTACTTTCGGAGATGGTGTGTCAAACAACTTGTTCTATGCGATAGCACTTTCAAGAAACAATACCTATACCAACCCGATTTTCCCCGTTGGAGGTTCATCCTTTACCATTGGTGCTAAATTTTCATTTCCCTATTCGTTAGTTGGTAACATTGATTACGGCGATTTGGAAAACCAACCTGCCTATCAAAATGCAGATGGAACGGCCAATAGAGAAAAAATTGACCAAGAAAAATTCCGTTGGCTAGAGTATTATAAGCTTAATTTTGAAGGAAGTTGGTACACGCGAATTGTCGGAAAACTTATCCTTAAAACACATGCAGAATTTGGGTTTTTAGGTGCTTACAATAATGAAAGAGGTATTATTCCTTTTGAGCGTTATTATTTGGGTGGAGACGGTTTGGCGCAGTATGCACTAGACGGTAGAGAAATGGTTGCCTTACGTGGATACGAAAACCAATCGCTTTCAAGTACCGATGGCTCTACAGTGTACAATAAATTTTCATTAGAACTTCGCTATCCCATTACTTTAAAACCAAGTGCATCTATTTTTGCGTTATCTTTTTTAGAGGCGGGGAATGGGTATAACAATTTTCGAGAGTTTAATCCGTTTAACAGTAAACGCTCTGCTGGCTTCGGAGTTCGCATTTTTATGCCTGCGTTTGGACTGTTGGGCATAGATTTTGGATATGGATTTGATAGCCCGCTCGAAAATGACTTAAATCCGCACGGATGGGAAACACATTTTATAATCGGACAACAGTTCTAACGTTATTTAGTATGACTACTTTACGTCCAATTCTTTTTGTATTATCGATGCTTTTTGTCGCATCTGGATATGCGCAAAAAAATGTTCGTATCGGGTTTTTAGATTTAGATAAAGTATTGGAAATGCATAAAGAATATGCAACCTCTAATCAAGAGCTTGAAGGAAAAATTGCAACTTGGCGTAATGAAATAGAAACCAAACAAAAAGAATTAGACCAAGAGCGAGAGTCCTTAGAACTAGAACGTCCACTACTTACCGAAGAAATTTATGAGGAGCGTGCAGAAGATATTGGATTCGAACAAGATAAATTAAACCAATATATAGAAAAGCGATTTGGAACTGAGGGCGATTGGATCAAACAAAAAGTATTGTTGGCACAACCCGCACAGGATGAAATCCTGACAGCTATCAAAGAAGTTGCCGATGATCGCAATTTGGATTATGTTTTTGATAGTACTGCAGAAATTTTGGTGTTGCATTCTGAAAAAAAATACGATATTAGCGACCTTGTTATTCGATATATAGAAATTGAAGACAAAAAGGAGGCGCAAGCTTTTTTGAGTGAAACCAAAAAGGAGGAGCGTCGTCAGCGTTCCAATCCGGCATTAGAAGAGAAGCGCAAGTTGCTAGAAGCGCGCAAAGCCGAACGACTAAAGCTGTTGGAAGAACGCAAAGCGGAGCGTAAACGCAAGAAAAACGCAAAAAAATCGGGAGAAAAGGCACCCGACGATACTGCTGATGAGCTCTCTGCAGAAGAGCAAAGAGCAGCACGTAAGGCTGAAATCGAACAAAAAAGAAAAGAACGTGCAGCAGAACTTGCACAACGAAAAAAAGAACAAGCCGAAGCATTAGCAAAGCGTAAAAAAGAACGCCTTGAAGAACTAGAGCGACGTAAAAAAGAAATCGAAGAAAAACGCAAACAAGCGCAACAAAAAAAGTAAATTCAATTTAATCTTAATCAAATGAAATATTTATCTACTCTCCTTCTAACCATCGTTTTAATGCTAAGCAGTGCAACTTATGCACAAAGCAAGGTGGCACACATTGACTTCCAAAAACTTATCAGCGAAATGCCTAGTGTAATTGCTGCTCAAGAAGAAGTTCAAAAACTTGAGAAGGACTACCAAACCGAAATTGAAGCTTCAATTAAGGAATACCAAACAAAACTGCAAAACTATTCTGCCGAAGCAGAAAGTCAAACAGATGTAACCAACCAAGCGCGTCAGCAAGAGTTGGCAGGTATGGAGCAAAATATCCAACAGTTCCGCCAAACGGCATCTCAAGACATTCAGAAAAAACAAGCTGATTTGCTTCGCCCAATCATTGAAAATGCACGTGCTAAAGTGCAAGAAGTAGCAAAAGCACAAGGTTTTGACTACGTAATTGACGGAAGTTTAGGCGGTGCACTTTTAATGGCAAACGGTAAAGACCTTTCGCCAGACGTAAAGAAAGCATTGGGTATTTAATCTAAATTCTCAGACAATTTCAAAAAACTGCTTCTATTCGGAGCAGTTTTTTTATTTTTAAGCATGCGGAATTCTCCTATTGGTGTTTTTGATTCAGGTGTTGGCGGACTTTCTGTACTTCACGCACTGCGAGAACTCCTTCCAAACGAGGACATTATCTATGTAGCCGATCAGGCATTTACGCCTTATGGCAAACGTTCAAAATCCGAAATTCAAAAACGCTCAGCAGCCATTAGCGAATGGCTTATTGAAAAGGGATGCAAGCTTATCGTAGTCGCCTGCAATACGGCAACAACAAATGCCATAGCGCAGTTGCGCGAATCTTTTCAGGTACCGTTTGTAGGCATCGAGCCTGCCATAAAACCCGCTGCTTTGGGGAGCAAAACCGGTGTAGTTGGCGTATTGGCTACAGAAGGAACCTTGTCAAGTGAACTGTTTCAAACTACTGCACAAGACCACGCGAAAGACATTGAGGTAGTTTCCCAAATTGGACATGGTTTGGTAGCGTTGGTAGAAAGCGGAAACGCAACGAGTTTGGAAGCGGAAATGCAACTCCAAAACGACCTTGCGCCCATGTTAGAAAAACCCATAGATCATTTGGTTTTGGGTTGTACGCACTATCCGTTTTTGCGTGGAACGCTTCAACGTATACTTCCAAAAAACGTTACCATTGTGGATTGTAGCGACGCTGTTGCCAAGCAAACGCATCGCCTTTTAAAGCAACATCTATTACTTCAAAATAGTACTGGGAACACATCCTATTACAGCACAACAACTCCCAACAAAACCCTTTGGCAGCTTTTTGACATTACAGATGTGACACAAATTCAGATTTAGTCTTTAAACCAACTGGCGTATAGGCTGTAGTTTTTGGCAATACGCTCAATTTCACCTGAAATTAGCTCTGGCGAACTCTCTTTGATTTTTTTGGCAGGCACACCTGCAAAAACAGAACCTGCCGGTACTACCGTGTTTTTGGATACTACAGCACCTGCTGCAATAATACTGTTCGATTCAATAACGGCATCGTCCATAATAATTGCGCCCATCCCCACCAAAACATTATCATGAATGGTACATCCATGCACTATAGCATTATGTCCGACCGAAACATTATTGCCAATAGTGGTAGGCGAAGCTTTATAGGTGGCGTGAATTACGGCACCATCTTGTATGTTTACTCGATTGCCCATGCGAATGCTGTGAACATCGCCGCGCACCACCGCCTGAAACCAAACCGAGCAATAATCGCCCATGATAACATCTCCGATAAGCGTGGCATTATCAGCAAAAAAACATTCTTTTCCGTAGTCTGGGGTATGTCCTAAAACAGATTTTATTAGCATACTGCAAAGTACAAAAATCTAAGGGTATGGCTAAGTAACAGAACATAGGAATGCGTATTTTTGCATAAAAAGCCTATGAGTTGTTTTCGTATCCTTCCGTCTGATAATCCCGATTTGCTTGTGTTTGCTACTGATACGCCTTTGGTAGATCGTGCATATGCCTTTAATAATGTTGCTGAAGCTGCCGAGGTGCCTTTGGCGCAGCAACTGTTTTATTTGCCGTTTGTTAAGGCGGTTACGTTGAGTAGTACCCAACTTACGCTAGAGCGTTTTACTATTGTAGAATGGGATGAGGTGCAAGACGAAGTACACGACCAATTGGAAAAATACATCGCTGAAGGCGGAGCTATCCTTAAAGAAAAAAAGACAGCACCCGCGAGCGTATATGCCGAAAGTACACCAAATCCGGCTGTGATGAAATTTGTAGCCAACAAAAAATTAGTGCCGGCAAGTGTGGAGTTTACTTCAATAGAAGCCACCAAAGACGCTCCTTTAGCGCAAGCCTTGTTTCATTTTCCTTTTGTGAAAGAGGTATATATGGACGAAAACTTTGTTTCGGTTACCAAATATGAAATTACTGCCTGGGAAGAAGTGATGCAACAAGTACGCACTTTTATTCGTGAGTATATTGCTGAAGAAAAACCTATACTAACGCCTGCATTTGTGCCCGCCAATGAAACGCCAGAACAAGCACAACCAAACTACACAGATACAGAACAGGAAATTGTTCGCATCTTAGATGAGTATATCAAGCCTGCCGTAGCTTCTGACGGTGGAAATATTGTGTTTCAATCATTTAATGAAGCTGAAAAGGCGGTGCATGTGGTACTGCAAGGTGCCTGTAGCGGTTGCCCTTCTTCAACATTTACCCTTAAAAATGGGATTGAAACCATGATGCGCGAAATGCTACCCGGCAAAGTGGAGCAAGTAGTTGCGATAAATGGGTAAATAACAGCCTAAAAACAAAAAAGCTCGCAAATGCGAGCTTTTGTACACAACGTACTCCAATTATCGAACTTATTTCTGCAAGATTTAGATAAGTTAAGAGATTTTACAGCCCGCTTAAAAGCTATATAATAAGCGCCTAATTAAGTTTCACTCTTGTATTTGTTTAAATACCATAGGTTCTCTTCACAATCAATAGCATTCATTACATTTGTTTTAAATAAAACCAATGAAACAATTTTTCACACTTTTAGCAGCGGTATTACTAACTGCAACAACCTTTGCCCAGGTGGGTGTTAATAATGAAAACCCAGACGCTTCTGCGGCATTAGATATTACTTCTACTACGGGAGGGTTACTTGTACCTCGTATGACAGCAGCCCAGCGGGATGCTATTACAGCAACTCAGGGTCTAATTATTTTTTGTAGTGACTGTGCATCTGGTGAAGGCGAACTTCAGATTAAACTTACATCCAGTTGGAAAAACACAATAGGTGATGATGTAAATGATCCACCACCACCAGCAATAGGAGATACTTATCAAGGCGGCGCTGTTTTTTACTTGGATGGAAATGGCGGAGGCTTAATTGCCGCTCCCTCAGATCAATCTTCCGCAGCGTGGGGTTGTTACGGACAGTCTAATGGCGGTACAAGTTCAGCTGTAGGAACTGGAGCTGCTAATACAACAACAATCCTTGGTGGATGTTCTGAAACAGCAATAGCTGCAAGAATTTGTGCAGATTTAACATTGGGAGGATATAGTGATTGGTTTTTACCCTCATACGATGAATTAAATTTAATGTATGAAAACATAGGACCTGGAGATGAATTGGGCCTTGGGGATATTGGTAATTTTGGTTCTAATGTCTACTGGAGTTCTACGGAGATCGATAACGTTTTCGCGTGGTTTCAGTTTTTCGACAATGGTGGTCAGAACGGCGTCGATAAGTACTACACTTTCAATGTGCGTGCTGTTCGGGCTTTTTAGTTATTTAATTATTTATCAATTTAATTAGTGCCGCGTAAGCGGCCGAGTAAAAAAAATATATCCCCAAGAATAAATTATTATTCTTGGGGATAATTTGTACACAACGTACTCCAATTATCGAACTTATTCTTGAAAGACCTTGAAAAGCTTAGAGAGTTTTCAGAAACATATAAAAAACAAAAATTACTAAGTGTATTATAACCCTTTACGCTTCCTTTAAAGACATAACACAATAACTATAGAACCCTTTATATTTTCACTCGTTTTATCACTTTTGGAAATCACCCAAATAAACACTTAAAACAGACAAAGGAAGCTACAAAGTAGAAGCTACTGACTTGCCTTCCCCAATTAGTAGAGTAAAGCGTATCGAATACGACTAATTAACCGTTGGATTTAGGTTAGTTTAAATTTTAATCAAATTTTAAAATTTACATTGGTTTTAATCCGCCAATAAATAAAGAATATAGCAGATATATTAATGAAAAGTCATAGAACCAAAGTGAGAGATTTAAAGAAAATTTATGCCATTTTTTTATCCAAGTTTTAAAACCAATATTAATGAATGTTAAATTGAACCAAAAGCCAATTATTGCTGCAAAAAAATATGAAGTTAAAAGAGTTAATGGAGCCAATACTATTCCACCAATTGGTAAACCTAATGAACCTGTCTTATAACTACCACCAATTAAATCACTAATTAAGTACAAAACGAAAAATAGAACATATCTGTTTAGATAATTCAATTTATTTTTTCTAAAATCTAATAGTTTTTTCATTTTCCTTCTACTTCTTTCAGTTAGTATTTTATCAATGTATTTTAATGAACCTATAGATTAGGGGTAACTATTTTATTTGGTTGTATGGAATCATATAGTATAATGATTTCTTGTTATCTATGGTAATTATTACTTCTGTTTCACTAATAAATCTATAATTTAGAACGAAGTTTTTTCCGTCAGGAATCCCTCCTACTGAAAATGATGTAGTTAATATTATTACGCCTTCTTCATTAGTTTTTCCTTTGTTTTTCTCTACAATTATTTTGTAATCTCCCATTGTTGGGTATGTTATTACATTTTTTTTCCATCCGTACTTTCAGAAAATTTATCTACAATCATAAAACCATCGTTTTCAGGGTATAGGAACTCTATTGCTTTGACCTCTCTTTCCCCAATCAGAGTTAGTGGTGTGTCAGTAATCCATAATCTTTGAACTTTGTCCACTGAGGATATATAGGACATTTCAGCAAATTTAGCCACTTGCCCAATGCCAATTAGAGGGAATATTAATAAAATTGTAAAGAGTAGTTTTTTCATTGGTTAAATATTTGAATGTCAAGTTCAAAAATTTATCCCCAAAACAATAAATTATTCTTGGGGATAACTTGTACCTTGGGTGGGAATCGAACCCACACTCTCGAAAGAACTGGATTTTGAATCCAGCGCGTCTACCAATTCCGCCACCAAGGCATCATTTCAGTTGGTCTCTAATTTGGCGAAGCTTTTGCTTGCCAATACCAGATTTCCAATATTTTTCTTTTTGCCGAGCCGCTACTCTGCCAGTGCAAACTTCGGAATAAATCAGTTGAAAAGGAACATAAGGCTTGGTTGTTTTTTCTTTGCCTGCGTTATGTCTTGCAATTCTAGCACCTACATCTTTGGTCATACCAACATAAATGTAGTTACATTTTAGGCTCGATATAGCATAAACCCAATACACAATTTCAACATTTCAATTCAACTCAGCGCGCCTGCCTGCCGGCAGGCAGGTCTACCAATTCCGCCACCAAGGCAATTGGACGGCAAATGTAGCCAATAATTTTATTGTAGCACAAGAAAAATGCTGCTGACAACTTCACTACCTCAAATAAATTCCTACATTTGCAACCCGCATAAAAACTATGGGAAAAGCAACTTTAGAATCGAAGATATTTGCCTGTACACAGAGTATGGTACTGGCAAAAGACATTGCCAAGTATTATGGAATACCGCTTGGGAATGTGCTATTCTCACGCTACAGCGATGGTGAGTTTCAACCTTCATTTGAAGAATCTGTTCGTGGTTCACGTATTTTTATTATCGGTTCTACCAATCCTTCTTCTGAAAATTTGATGGAAATGTTGCTTATGCTCGATGCTGCCAAGCGTGCCTCCGCACGACACATTACGGCGGTTATGCCTTATTTTGGCTGGGCGCGACAAGACCGTAAAGACAAACCGCGTGTACCAATTGGCGCAAAACTTATTGCCAAACTCCTTGAAGCCGCTGGTGCTACGCGTATCATTACAATGGATTTACACGCTGATCAAATTCAAGGGTTTTTTGAAAAACCTGTAGATCATTTGTTTGCATCCTCATTGTTTTTACCTTATTTAAAATCACTTAATATCGATAACCTTACAATCGCTTCTCCTGACATGGGAGGTTCTAAGCGTGCGTATGCCTATTCAAAATATTTGGAAAGCGATGTGGTGATCTGTTACAAGCAGCGCAAAAAAGCGAATATCATTTCGCACATGGAACTTATTGGGGATGTCAAAGGAAAGAATGTAGTGCTTGTAGACGACATGGTCGATACCGCTGGCACCCTTACCAAAGCTGCAGACCTTATGATGGAACGAGGTGCAAAGAGCGTTCGTGCAGTATGTACGCACCCGCTACTTTCGGGCGAAGCCTATGAGCGTGTTGAAGCTTCTATGCTTACAGAGCTTATTGTAACCAATTCTATTCCATTAAAAAAAGAAAGTAAAAAAATTAAAGTATTGAGCTGCGCTCAATTGTTTGCCGAAGTCATGTATAATGTACATCATAACGAATCGATTTCAGGCAAATTTGTCATGTAATAAACACTAAATATGAAATCAATTACCATCAACGGATCTAAAAGAGAAAGCGTAGGCAAGGTAGCTACCAAAGCCTTACGTAATGCTGGAGAGGTTCCTTGCGTATTATACGGAGGGGAAACGCCAGTGCACTTTGCTGCAGACGAAAGAGCGTTTGCAAAACTTGTATATACACCAAATGCGCATACGGTGGTTGTCGACTTGGGCGATAACGGAAGCTTTAATGCCATTTTGCAGGATATTCAATTTCACCCCGTGTCGGATAAAATCCTTCACGTCGACTTTTATCAACTATTTGATGATAAAGAAGTATCTATGAATATTCCTGTAGTACTTAAAGGAGCTGCGCCTGGCGTACTTAACTCGGGAGGTGTATTGAGCCGTAACAAGCGTAAGCTTCGCGTACGTGCTATTCCTGCTAACCTTCCTGATACTATCGAAGCAGATATTTCAGGTCTTGAACTTGGAAACAAGCTTTATGTAACAGAATTAGCAAACGAAGCGTTTAAATTTTTACACCCAGACAATACGGTTGTATGTCAAGTACGTACTTCTAGAACATCTATAAAAGATGAGGCCGTTGAAGAAGTTGAAGGTGCTGAAGATGGAGCTGAAGAAGCTGCTGCAGAAGAATAAAAATTCTTTTAATAACTATATAAAAGCATCTCACCCACAATGAGATGCTTTTTTTATTTTTACACAGATGAAATTCCGCATTCCATTTTTTTCGTCTGCCAAAAAAAATGAACCCGATATGAAATCTTTTTTGATTGTTGGATTAGGCAATATTGGAACCGAGTATGCCGGCACACGTCATAACGTTGGATTTGATGTGGTTGATGCACTCGCTAAAGAGAAAGAAAGTTCATTTGAAACCCTACGCTATGGCGATCTTGCCAAAGTATCAAACAAAGGCAAAACTGCTTATTTACTAAAACCCAATACATTTATGAATCGCAGTGGAAAAGCGGTGCGTTATTGGATGCAACAAAAGAAAATTCCGCTTCAAAATATTCTTGTCGTTACAGATGATATTCATTTAGATTTCGGGTTTTTACGCACACGCAAAAAAGGTTCAGATGGTGGACACAATGGATTAAAAGACATTTGTATACAACTAAACACAACCGACTATGCACGTTTGCGATTTGGTATTGGCGCTGCTTTTGGCAAAGGCAGACAAGTCGATTTTGTATTGCAACCATGGAAAAATAAAGAAGCAGAAGCACTACCATTTGTTATAGATAAAGCTGCACAAGCCGCTTGGTGTTTTATGGCAGAAGGCATTCCTGCTGCTATGAATAAGTTTAACGGAAACGCACTTGAACTGTAATGAGTATTCTAGCACAAAGCGCCTCTTTTTCGCCAAAAACAAAAACTACTGTCACAGTAGGGACTTTTGATGGGGTTCATCTTGGGCATCAAAAGATTATTGCAAAATTGGTGGAAGCCGCCAAAAAAAATGGCAGTGCGCCAACGCTACTCACTTTTGATCCGCATCCTAGAAAAGTAGTGCAGCCAAACTCTTCTGTTGACCTTATTCAAACCCTAGAAGAGCGCGCTGAAACACTTGCCCATTTAGGACTAAAACACATGGTCGTTCATCCATTTACAAAAGCATTTTCACAGCTTAATGCAGCAGATTACGTCAAAACATTTTTGGTGGACATGCTCAACATTGATCAAATTATCATCGGATATAATCATCGGTTTGGTAAAAACCGTACCGCAAGTGTTGAAGACCTCAAGCATTTTGGAGAAATTTATGACTTTAAGGTAATGCAAATTAGTGCTGAGGAAATTGATACTATTTCCATCAGTTCAACCAAAATAAGAGCGGCGCTCGCTGAAGGCGATGTGGTTACAGCACATACTTTTTTAGGGCATCCCTTTACCTTATCTGGAACAGTTGTAAAAGGAGAGCAACGCGGGCGTACAATTGGGTTTCCTACAGCAAATATTGCCGTAAATCATCCAGATAAAATTATGCCTAAAAATGGGGTTTATGCCGTACGCGTTCACCTTCAAAACAAAGAGCGTTTGGGCATGATGAATATTGGCACTAACCCAACCGTTAATGGTGAAAACAGAAGTATTGAAGTGCATATTTTTGATTGGTCAGCATCTATTTACAATCAACCTATTCAGGTATCACTCATTGAACGCATTCGAGATGAGCTCAAATTTGATTCGCTAGAAACACTCCAAAAACAATTGGAAAAAGATAAAGAGGTTATTTTGACTGCCTACAATACTTTACCTTTGTAAAAAACACGATTATGCTGATCCCTTCGCACGTTCGTCAACATTTTGATTTGGTGGTTGCTGCACTTGAAAAACGCAATTTGGACGCCAAGCCACTTTTGGAGCGTCTTCTTTCGTTAGACGAAACACGTCGGGCGACGCAAGCCGAGCTAGACCAAACTCTCGCCCAAGCCAATAGTGTCGCAAAAGAAATTGGATTACTCTTTAAGCAAGGTGCTACAGATGAAGCCAATCAAAAAAAGAACGCCTCAGCGGAATTGAAAGCTGCAGCAAAATCATTGCAAACCAAACTGCAAGAAACAGCAGACAACTTGCAAGAATTGCTCTATCAACTTCCAAATATCCCACACGAAAGCGTGCCAAAGGGCAATTCTGACGAAGACAACGAGGAAGTGTTTCAAAAAGGTACCATTCCCACACTAGAAAACGATGCGCTACCGCATTGGGAATTGGCAAAAAAATACAAGCTCATCGATTTTGAATTGGGAGCAAAAATTACAGGCGCAGGGTTTCCCGTTTACACTGGAAAAGGTGCCAAACTACAGCGTGCTCTTATCAACTATTTTTTAGATTTTAACGCTGCTGCGGGTTATGGCGAAGTACAAGTGCCGCATATGGTAAACGAAGCCTCTGGGCTTGGCACAGGGCAATTACCGGATAAAGAAGGGCAAATGTATCATGTTACCGAAGACGATTTGTATCTTATTCCAACTGCCGAAGTTCCTGTAACTAACATCTATCGTGACAGTTTATTACAAGAAAGTGAATTGCCGATTCAACACACGGCATACACCCCTTGCTTTAGACGGGAAGCGGGAAGTTATGGTGCACATGTTCGTGGACTAAATCGATTGCATCAGTTTGACAAAGTAGAATTGGTGCGCATCGAACAGCCCGAAAATTCATACAACGCATTGGATGAAATGGTGGCGCATGTTGGGAAACTTTTGGAATCGTTGGAACTACCCTATCGGATTTTGCGATTATGCGGTGGTGACTTAGGCTTCACTTCTGCACTAACCTTTGATTTTGAGGTATATTCAACGGCACAAAGCCGTTGGTTAGAGGTAAGCTCTGTTTCTAATTTTGAGTCGTTTCAAGCCAACAGGCTAAAACTTCGCTACAAGACAAAAGAAGGTAAAAAACAATTGGCGCATACGTTAAACGGAAGCTCGTTAGCGCTTCCTAGAATTGTAGCAGGATTGTTAGAAAACCATCAAACTGCCGATGGGATACGCATTCCAAAAGCATTGGTTCCATACACAGGTTTTGATCATATCAATTAACATGAAAATATATAACATCACGTTTATTGTTGAACCCACTATTGAGCAGGAATGGGCAACCTATGTAGATAAAGAATTACTGCCCGAACTCGCAAAATCGGTACAGCAAATAGACCTCTTACGTGTGGAATTTGAAGACGGAATTGAGCCTATAACTGGAGCCACGTTTAGCATGCAGTTTTACTGTGCTGAGCCCGAACATTTGACTTGGGTAAAAGAAATTGGGCATCAGCTTGCGGTACAAAAATTATATCGTGTATTCCCTAAAGATTGGGTAGCATTTGCCAGCCGATTGGAGTTCTTGAAATCCTACTCATGAGTGTTCGTCCAAAAAAATATTTAGGGCAACACTTTTTGACCAATCAAAATATTGCACAAAATATTGCTGATTCCCTATCCGGAAATGGCTACGCTGACGTACTGGAAATTGGACCTGGTATGGGTGTGTTGACGCAATATCTGCTGCCAAAACCGTTTACTACAAGCGTTATTGAAATCGATTCAGAGTCAGTAGATTACTTAAAAACACATTTTACTGAACTTGAAAATCGCATCATTGAAGGCGATTTTTTAAAGCTTTCGTTATCTGATTATTTCAAAGATCAGGTAGCTGTCATTGGAAATTTCCCATACAATATTTCGAGCCAGATTTTGTTTAGCGTTATTGCGCAACGCCATCTTGTACCCGAGTTTTCTGGCATGTTTCAAAAAGAAGTAGCGGAACGCATTTGTGAAAAACCTGGAACAAAAGCATATGGAATTTTGTCTGTTTTGGCACAAGCATTTTATGATGTCGAATACCTTTTTAATGTATCGCGATTTGTATTTGACCCGCCGCCAAAAGTGGCTTCTGGTGTAATTCGACTCAAGCGAAAACAAGATTTTACCCTTCCGTGTAGTGATAAGCTGTTTTTTAGGGTAGTCAAAACTGCCTTTCAACAACGACGCAAAACCCTGCGAAATAGCCTAAAATCTTTTGGACTTTCGGCTAGTTTAAAAGAAGATAGTATCTTTGATGAGCGCCCAGAACGCTTGGGTGTATCGGAGTTTATAGTGCTAACACAAAAAATAGCGGATGACACCCTTTCAACTCAATGACGAATTATTAGCGCAAATAAAAAGTGACATTGAGCAACACAATAGCACTGCGCTAAAAAAACGCGCGAGCGAATACCACTACGCTGACCTTGCCGAAATCGTTGACGAACTCTCCATTAGCGAAGGGGTTTACCTTATTAAACTGCTCGATTCTGATAAAACATCGGACGTACTTACTGAAGTTGACGAAGATATTAGAGAATCCATTTTAGAGCTGCTTTCAGTTAAGGAAATTGCCGAAGAAGTGGAAGAGTTAGATACTGATGACGCGGTGGACTTGATTGCCGAACTCCCTGAAGAAAGACAGGCTGAAGTAATTGCGCAAATAGCGGATGAAGAACACGCCCAGGACATTCAAGAACTGCTTACCTACGACGAAAATTCTGCAGGTGGTCTTATGGCTAAAGAACTTGTGAAAGTCAACGAAAATTGGACCGTGACCAAGTGCGTTCGTGAAATGCGAGTTCAAGCGGCAGAAGTCAAGCGTGTACATTCCATTTATGTTGTGGATGACAATGATATTTTATTAGGTCGGTTGTCGCTAAAAGATTTACTTACTGCCAATAACCGCGCTAAAATTAAATCGGTTTACATCCCAAAAGTTGATTTTGTAAATGTGAATGAAGAAGGGGAAGAAGTGTCAAAACTAATGGCAAAATATGACCTTGAAGCTGTTCCGGTAGTTGATGATGAAAAAAAGTTATTGGGAAGAATTACCATCGACGATATTGTAGATTTCATCAAAGAAGAAGCTGATAAAGATTATCAATTGGCGGCAGGTATTGCCACAGATGTAGAGGCCGATGATAGTATTGTTGATTTAACAAAAGCACGCTTGCCGTGGCTTATTTTAGGGCTTATTGGTGGGCTCGGAAGTGTGTATATTCTCGAAGGATTTGAAGAAGTCATGCGCCACCCCACATATAAAACACTATTCTTTTTCACTCCACTGATTGCGGCAATGGCAGGAAATGTTGGGGTACAGTCTTCGGCTATTATTGTTCAAGGTTTAGCAAATGACATTGTCAAAGGCAGTTTGTTTAGTCGCTTACTTAAAGAAGTTGGTCTGAGTCTTATTAACGGAGTTGCATTAGGTGGATTGCTTGTTGTGTTTGGATATTTTCTAGGAATCGATACCCTGGTGAGTTTTACCATTGCGCTTTCTATGCTTTGTGTCATTGTAGTTTCGGCGCTTGTTGGCACTTTTGTACCCATTATTTTAGACAAAAACAACATCGACCCCGCCATTGCAACAGGGCCTTTTATTACGACCAGCAACGACATTTTTGGCATTTTCCTCTTCTTTTATATTGCTAAAATTATTTTAGGATTTTAGGATGATACGGGTTTTACATGTAGACACAAACCACCCAAGCCTTGTGGAAGGACTCCAACATTTAGGGTTTGAAAATACCCTTAATACGACCGCTTCAAAAAAAGAAATTGAAAAAGATATTGGCAGTTTTCATGGCGTTGTTATACGCAGTAGATTTCCCATTGATGGCGCATTTTTAAGCAAGGCAATTAACCTAAAATTTATTGCTCGTGTAGGTTCCGGATTGGAAAATATTGATGTTAAAACTGCTCAAAATTTAGGCATTGCGGTATTGTCTGCCCCTGAAGGAAATAGTCCTGCTGTGGGCGAACATGCACTGGGTATGTTGTTGAGTTTATTTAATAATATACCGAAAGCAACTACTGAAGTACGTAATGGTATTTGGGAGCGAGAGGCCAACCGTGGTGAGGCACTCGACGGAAAAACAATTGGAATTATTGGATATGGTCACACGGGAAAACAGTTTGCAAAGAAGCTATCTGGATTTGATGTAAAAGTACTGTGCCATGATATTATTCCGAATCTTGGGGACGCATTTGCCACACAAGTCTCGCTTGAAACATTACAGCAAAGTGCCGATATCATAAGCCTTCATTTGCCATTAGACGAGAGTACCCTACACTACGTAAACCGTGAATTTATTGAAAAAATGCACGCGCCTTTTTGGCTTATCAATACGGCAAGAGGAAACCAAGTGGTTACTACCGATTTAATTGATGCACTCAAAAACGAGTCGATTCGGGGAGCTTGCTTAGACGTACATGAGATGGAAACAGCTGCATTTGATGTATCTGCAGCACCATCAGATGCATGGAAGTATTTGACAACACACCCAAAAATTATCTTATCGCCCCATGTTGCTGGTTGGACGGTTCAAAGCCATGCAAAGCTCAGCAAGGTAATTCTAGAGAAAATTAAAACCCTGTTAGACCACGGTTATTTTAAGTAATCTTAACACAAAAAAAACCTAATTAACTTAATTAAGTTCTTTATTCGTAATCATGAAAAATATTTTAATTCTTTGTACTGGAAATTCGTGCCGAAGTCAAATGGCACATGGATTTATGAATTTTTTTGGCGGAAGCAATGTTACTGTTTATAGTGCTGGTATAGAAACTCACGGACTCAATAAACGTGCGGTGAGCATCATGCAAGAAGCTGGAATCGATATTAGCGAGCACACTTCAAATCACGTGGATGAATACAGCGATATTCAGTTCGATCACATCATTACAGTTTGCGATCACGCGCAAGAAAATTGCCCGTATATCCCAAGCGAAAAAGCACAGCGTTGGCATAAAAACTTCAGTGATCCTTCAAAACTAAAATCTGAAGACGAAAGTGAAATTCACAATGCTTTTGCAGCGACAAGAGATGAGATCAAGGCGTACTGCAAAACCTTTATAAGCTCTTATTTACTCGACTGAGTTTTTGCTTCCAACGAAGCTTGAAATTCTTCTAAAACAGGTTGAACAGTACTGGCAGGAATATCTTTTACCTTAATGTACATAAGTCCGTCAATGGCATTGTTAAACAGTGGATCAACATTAAAAGATACCACGCTTGCGTTTTGCTTAATGTATTTTTTAATCAATACAGGTAAGCGTAATGCGCCAGGTTCTACCTCTTCAATGAGCCTGTCAAATTTATTCAAATCGGCAGAGGTTTCGTCAAAAACAAACTCCTTGTCAGCGTCATTTAGTTTGACTTTAAATTCTTTTTTGGGTGTAATGTATTGTGCCAAAAAAGGGTCGTAATAATGCGAGCGCATAAACTCAATCATCAGTGACTTGGTGAACTTTGAAAATTGGTTACTGATACTCACACTTCCCATAAGATACGTGTACTCCGGATAGCGTAGCGTAGCGTGAATAATTCCTTTCCAAAGTAAGAAAAGCGGCATAGGACGTTGCTGATATTGCTGTGCTACAAATGCCCTTCCAAGTTCAATGGTGTTGTTGAGCATAAAATAGATTTCAGTATCAAACTTAAAGAGTTCAGCAAGATAAAAACCCGAAATTCCACGCTTGTTCATAAGCGCTTTACCGAGACCCAAACGATAGGCGCCCACCAAACTTTTCGCCTTATGATCCCACAAAAAAAGGTGTAAATAATCTTGATCAAAATGATCGAGATCAAGTGATTTATTGGTACCCTCTCCTACTGCCCTAAATGCAATCTCTCGTTGCCTTCCAATTTCGGTTAGGATGTTTGGAATTTCCAATGCGGGGGTTAGAAAAAGCTCGTAATCTTTGGACACTAAAAGCGATTTATTGTGCTGTTTTAGCCATGCAATCTCATTTTCAAGTGAAGAAAGTGGAACAGGTGGCGCAATAGGTTCAACTTTTTGGCTTCTTCTGCGAAGCGGTCGTGGCACGCGTTTGAGCAGATGCTTGCGCTCAAAACTATTGGACAACATATAAAGCTTACGACGCAAAAACGCCGTGTAATCTGTAATGGGCTCGTGATTCTTTTGATCGTTTACAGAAATGGCTTTCCCTACACGAACGTCAATAGTGCGATTCCTTTGAGTAAGCAATTCGGCAGGGAGTCTTGCCGTGCGTAATAAGCCATGAATGTTAGCCAAGCGGTAGAAAAGTGGGCTATTGCGCGCATGGAAATAAATGGGAACTACAGGCACATCTGCACGTTGAACAAGGCGCATGGTGGCTTGGTTCCAGTCAGGGTCTATGGGAACTTGTTTTTTTAGTTTTGACGCAACTTCACCCGCTGGAAAAACAGCAAAGAGTCCTTCATTTTCTAGATGTTTTAAAACAGTTCTAAAGCCTCCTAAACTCGACTTTGAAGATTGTTTTTCGTCAAATGGATTTACGGGTATAATCCACTTTTTTAAAGGAGTGGCACGTTCCAATAAAAAATTTGCCATCAGTTTTACGTCTGGGCGAAATTGCTGTAAAAAATGCATCAAAATGATACCGTCTACACCACCTAAAGGATGATTCGAAACCAATATCACAGGACCTTTTTTTGGGATGCGTTTTAGCTCATCGAGATTGAGGTGATATTTAATATTAAAGTGATATAATAGCGCCTCCAAAAATTGAGATTCATCGCCACTTACGAGGCTTTTGTCGTAAATCTTATTTATTTGATTTAGGCGAAGAAGCCACAGCATAAAACGACCAACAACACGACCAAAAAAACCTGTTTTGGCAAGACCAAGTACAGCAGCTACATCAGTTGAATGTACAAGAGGCATTTGGGAAATTTAACGTAAATATAGCTATTTCATCACTAATTGAAGCGTAGTTTGAGTGCGCTGTTCGAGCACTAACTCGTGTGCTTTTAATATGGCTGCAGCAGCGTTTTCTTCAAAATGGCGAATGGTGTATAACATTACATCTGGGGTATATTGCACATCAAATCTAGCGCGAAGGTTATGCAACAAAGTTTCCATGTTGTGATATTTATCGTTGACACAAACCGAAAAACTAATCGCTGAGTTTTGAATCAAATCAACTGACATTTTATGTTTATGTAACAATTTAAAGATGTCGCTAATATTGTCTTCTACAACAAAAGAAAAATCACGCGTTGACAGGCGTAATAACGAGAGTCCTTTTTTAACAATATAGCACGGAACTTCTGGACGCATACGAACGCCTTTACCAACCTGAGTACCGCTTTCTGTTGGATTCAAAAACGACTTTACAAACAATGGAATTTCTTTGCGTTGCAATGGCTGTAAGGTTTTTGGGTGAATCACAGATGCGCCGTAAAAAGCCAACTCAATGGCTTCTTGATAGGAAATGTGATGCAGCAATTGCGTTTTGTCAAAAACTCTGGGATCAGCATTTAAAACGCCAGGAACATCTTTCCAAATAGTAACGTCTGTAGCACCCAAGCAATACGCGAAAATGGCAGCAGAATAATCCGAACCCTCTCTGCCCAATGTGGTGGTAAAGTTATTGTCGTCAGAGCCGATAAACCCTTGTGTGATTTTTAGCACGTTGCCCTGAACTTGGTTCTGAATTGCCAATTGTGTGCGTTCCCAGTCTAAGTGAGCACTACGGTAAAAATCATCAGTTTTTATACACTCTCGAGCATCGACCCATTCAGCTGCAATACCAACATGATTTAGGTAAGCACATACGATTGATGTTGAAATCAATTCGCCAAAACTTACAACCTGATCATACACAAAAGCTTCATGTGGCGAACGGTTGTTTGCCAAAAAAGTACGGCATTGATCAAAAAGATCTTTAACGCGTTTACTCACAGGCGAATTTGGCACTTCAAAAAGTTCTTCAATAATGTTTTGATGAAAGGCTTCAGCCTCAACCAAAATGCTTTTAAACGACTCCGGTTGCTTAAAATAAGCGCCCACAACTTCTTCAAGCGCATTTGTGGTTTTGCCCATCGCCGAAATAACAACCACCGTGTTTTCATGGCCGGTTTTCGACAATACAGTTACTACATTTTTTACGCCTTCTGCATCTTTAACTGATGCGCCTCCAAACTTAAATACTCGCATGATGTTTTGCTATAAATTTTTGCATTGCCCCATTTGTCATTTGGGTAATTTTCCAATCCGAAAATACGGTTGCACCGTGTTTTTCATAAAAGTCAATGGCGGGTGTATTCCAATCCAATACTGCCCACTGAATGCGACGAACGCCTGAAGCATGCGCAAACGAAATAAACTTTTGCAGTAACGCAAATCCAATTCCTTTGCCGCGTTGTGCTTTGGTAACAATTAAATCTTCTAAGTGCCACGACTTGCCTTTCCACGTTGAATAACAGCGATAAAATAGCGCAATACCTACAATTATTTGATTTATCTCTGCTACAAAACATTGAAAAAGTGGGGTATCGCCAAAACCATCTTGAACAAATTCCGTTTCGGTTAGGGCTACCGCATCGGGTTCACGTTCAAAATCAGCCAATTCCTGAATTAATGCAAGAATAGCTGCGGCATCAGTTGCAATTGCTTCGCGAATGTGTACTTTTTTCATTGAGGGCAAATGTAATAACTCTTGTGTGAATAGCACGATTTTAACTTCACAGCAAAAACCAATTTTGTTTAAAAATTAACGCAAATACATTGCGTGGACGTTGGTCTTTGTATTTTTGCCAAAAAGTGCGTGTGACCAAGCTTCCCGTTTTGTACCAAAACAATCCGCAATTTCGTGCGGTTTATGAAAACGTATGCGCCAATGGCAGCGTAGTTACATCTGGCCTGATGGGCTCCAAGCACAGCTTTTTGGTAAAGTCGCTTTTTGAACAACACGACGAAACCACCATTTGGATACTCAATAACAAAGAAGAAGCCGCTTATTTTTTAAATGATTTGGAGGTGTTGTTACCTAATCTGCCGCTCTTTTTTCCATCAAGCTACCGAAGACCCTACAACATTGAGGAAACCGATAACGCCAATGTACTGTTGCGCGCCGAAACCCTCCAGAAATTAAAAGAACTTCCAAAGCAGCTTGTGATAACTTATCCCGAGGCCCTTTTTGAACAAGTACTTACACCCAAAGAATTGCAACGCAAAACGTTGACCATAAACAAAGGGGATGAATTGAGCATTGACTTTGTTAACGAGACACTTTTTGAGTTTGGTTTTAGCCGTGTTGATTTTGTTGCCGAGCCAGGAGAATTCGCAGTTCGAGGAGGTATTTTAGATGTGCACTCATTTAGCCACGATGAGCCTTTTCGTATCGAGTTTTTTGGCGATGAAATAGACACCATTCGTACATTTGATGTAACAAGTCAACGCTCTATACAATCGCATGATCAGGTTAAAATCCTTGCCAACATTGAACAAAAAGAAGAAAAAGAAGTGCGGCAATCCTTGCTATCATTTGTGTCTGCAAAGACGCTTGTTTGTACGCAAAACGAATCCATAGTGACGGCTGAGCTTGATGCCCTTTTTAAGTTTGCGCATAACGCTTTTGAAAAGCTATCCGGTGAAATCAAAAGGCAACCACCAAAGGAATTATTTATTAATGGTGAACTGTTTGCAAAAGAATTGAAAGCCTTACCAAACGTTCATTTTTCAACTTCCAAAAAGACTTCTACGCTTCATTTTTCATGTCAGCCACAACCACACTTTAAGCGCAAATTTGATTGGTTTGCAGAGCACCTTACAGAAAATACGGAGAAGCAACGCACCAATCATATTTTTTGCGCCTCCGAAACCCAAAAAGAACGGCTTACGCAAATCATCGAAGAACTTGTTCCCGAAACTCCTTTTCATTGCTGGGTAGCACCGCTGTATCAAGGTTTTGTAGATGAAGATGAAAATATAGTTTGCTATACCGATCATCAGCTTTTTGAGCGATATCACAAATTCAGATTGAAAAATGGCTACTCTAAAAAACAAGCAATTTCGTTAAAAGCATTGGCACAACTTGAGGTGGGCGATTACGTTACACACATCGACCATGGAATTGGCACATTTGGTGGCTTACAACGTATAGATGTGGAAGGCAAAACACAAGAAGCCATTAAGTTGTTTTATGGCGACCGAGATATTTTGTACGTGAGCATCCATTCGCTACACAAAATTTCGAAGTTTAATGGCAAAGATGGTGCTGCGCCAAAAGTATACAAACTTGGTTCTGGCGCATGGAAAAAAGTCAAACAAAAGACCAAAAAGAAGGTTAAGGAAATTGCTTTTAATCTCATCAACGTTTATGCCAAACGGCGTTTAAACAAAGGATTTTCTTGTGGACCAGACACCTATTTACAACACGAGTTGGAAGCCTCTTTTTTGTTTGAGGACACTCCAGACCAGCGTACCGCAACCGAAGCTGTAAAACAAGATATGGAAGACCAAAAACCCATGGATAGATTAGTTTGTGGGGATGTAGGATTTGGGAAAACCGAAGTGGCTATTCGTGCGGCTTTTAAGGCAGTGGACAATGGCAAACAAGTGGCCGTTTTGGTACCAACCACTATATTGGCGTTTCAACACTACAATACTTTTGTAAAGCGCCTAAAAGAATTTCCTGTCACTGTTGATTATATGAATCGATTTAGATCAGCCAAACAGAAAAAAGAGGTGCTTGAAGGGATTGGTAACGGGGCTATTGATATTGTAATAGGAACGCATCAACTGGTTGGAAAATCTGTTTTGTTTAAAGATTTGGGCTTACTTATTGTGGATGAGGAACAAAAATTTGGCGTAAGTGTAAAAGAAAAATTACGCTCCATGAAAGAGCACGTTGATGTGCTAACGCTTACCGCAACTCCCATACCGAGAACCTTACAGTTTAGCCTAATGGCGGCTCGAGATTTATCCGTGATTAATACACCTCCACCAAATCGACATCCAATTGAAAGTCAAGTCATTTCATGGAGCGAAACCCAAATTCGAGCTGCGGTAATTTATGAGCTACAACGTGGTGGGCAGGTTTTTTTTGTACATAATCGCATTGATAACATTAGCGAAGTTTCGGGAATGTTGCAACGTCTAATTCCCGATGCGCGGATTGCAACCGCCCATGGCCAACTTCCAGGTAATAAATTAGAAGACTTGATGCTTGGTTTTATCGATGGAGCATTTGATGTATTGGTAGCAACCACCATTATTGAAAGTGGACTTGATGTACCCAATGCCAACACCATTTTTATAAACAATGCCAATAATTTTGGACTTAGCGATTTACATCAAATGCGCGGTCGTGTGGGGCGCAGTAACAAAAAGGCCTTTTGTTATTTTATAACACCACCCTTTTCGGTGCTAACGGAAGATGCACGCAAACGCATGGAGGCTGTTAATCAATATACTGCCTTAGGCTCTGGATTTCAGATTGCTATGAAGGATTTAGAAATAAGAGGCGCAGGTGATTTATTGGGTGGTGAACAAAGTGGATTTATTAATGATATTGGCTTTGAAACCTATCAAAAAATACTGAAAGATGCCATTGAAGAATTGCAGCAAAACGAATTTAAAGCCCTTTATCCCGATCAAAAACCCATACCCAAAGAATTGGTCTTAGACACCGATTTTGAAATCTTTTTCCCAACAGATTATATCAATAACGTCACCGAGCGATTAACACAATATCAAGAGCTAGCCTTGCTAAAAACAGAAGGGGAATTAACTTCTTTTGGAACTTCTCTAATCGATAGGTTTGGCGCACTTCCTGAGGAAACACTTGCACTATTCGATAGCGTTCGTTTAAAGTGGCTGGGTGCTTCACTAGGGTTTGAAAAAATCATCTTAAAAAAACAGAAGTGTATTTGCACCTTCTTAGCTGACCCTGAAAGTTCCTTTTATCAAGAAGAGACATTCCAGTTTATGTTAGGAAAATTAGGCACGCTGAGTAAAGCACAACTTAAAGAAAAAACCACCAAAGATGGGCGCAAGCTTGTAGTGGTTATTGATGAAGTTTTAACTATTCAAAAGGCAATTTCCCTACTCGAAAAACTTCAAAAACCTATAACTGCTTAAGGTCTTTTACAACTCGAAAAGCCTTATCCACTTGATCGTCATTGACCAAAATGGTAAACTCATTTGAAGTGGAAATTACTTCATAAATGTTGATCCCTTCCCATGAAAGACGTTGAAAAACAAAATAATATACACCTGGAATAGCAACATTTTCGGTGGGTAATTTTAGTGTAATGGAAGATAAATTTTCTTCTTTGTGTAAGCATTCTTCCTGAGCAAGATGTGTATCAACCAACGAAGCAAGGTGTTCGCTAACCACAATATTGCACTCGTGTACGCCTCGCGAAGAGGTGTAAAAATTCTCGCTTGACAATTGTAATTGGGATAATAATTTTGATTGCGCGGATAAAAGTGTATTGGACACTTTAAAATTGTAGTCGATAAGTGCAGAACGCACCGTGATATCACCAATATTTTTTAAGGTTTTAATGATTTTGTGCGAATAGCGAAACTCCAAATCGGTAGAAAGACGCTTAAGTGCCATAACAATAGCTCCCGTGCGCACAGGTTTTTGCGTTTGCTCCTTGA
>JAACDD010000001.1 GCA_009937085.1 Bacteroidota bacterium | reverse complement strand
CCATGCGCAATTTTTGCACCCGTAATTGCCACATCAACAGCATGTATATCTGAAACAAAAACCACGTGATGCGGAGATCCCGTGTCTAAAAAAATATCCGCTTCGCGGTGTTCCCAATTTGATACTGTATGGAGTTCTAGTGCTACTTCATCTGCTATAAAATGTGCTTTATGCAAGCCATCAGCAGCACGGAAAACAACTTTGCCCTCAGCTAGACCCAAGGATTTGGCATAATGAATGGCGCAACGCGAACCGTTTCCACATAGACTCCCCTCATAGCCATCGGCATTAAAGTAACGCATATAAAAATCTGAACTTTCGTCCTCCTCAATAGCTATAAACCCATCAGCACCAATACCGAAGTTTCGATGACAGATTTGGGCTACAGCACCGTGGTTTTCGATAGGAAACTGCTTGTCTCTGTTGTCGACTATGACAAAGTCGTTCCCTGTTCCCTGATATTTTACAAACGAAAAAATCATGGCGCAAATATAACTATTCTACCACGATGCGCTATTGTTAAAAATGCGTTAAAGCACTTTTAACTCACAATAAGTTGCTTTACATTTGAATGTGAAATTGAAAATAATTGCTATTGACCCCTTGTAAGGGCAGTTTATTTTAGAAAAAAACACGCACCATATGTGTTGTATTACATCCAAAACCTAAAAATTAAAATAGATGAAATCGATTCTTAAAACCAGTATTATAGCGCTTGTATCAGCCTTTGTTGCTGTATGGGTATTTAGTCGTATCCAAGAAAAAAATTCGGTTTACACCACAAGCACAGCACAAGTAGTGCCTACAAGCTTTAGCGTACCAACAACAACTGTTAGTGCCATGAGCACCGATTTTACGGTAGCGGCAGAAAAAACCATTGATGCCGTGGTCCATATTACCAATACAAGTGTTGGAAACCCAAGACAACCCAATAATATTTGGGAGTTTTTTTATAATTCGCCTCGGCGTGAATACCCGAAAATTGGAATGGGATCGGGTGTTATTGTTTCTTCAGACGGCTATATCATCACCAATAATCACGTAATTGAAAATGCATCTGAAATTGAAGTTACTACAAACGACAATAAAGTATATGACGCTGAACTAGTGGGCACAGATCCAAGTGCAGACATTGCTGTACTTCGTATTAATAGCAATCAAGTGTTTCCATATGTGCGTTTTGCAGACTCAGATCTGACCCGCATTGGCGAATGGGTATTGGCCGTAGGCAATCCATATAACCTTAATTCGACCGTAACAGCGGGTATTATCAGTGCGAAATCAAGAGACTTAAACAGCTACGATTCCAAAAACCAATCCTTTATTCAAACCGATGCGGCGGTAAATTCTGGAAATAGCGGCGGCGCATTGGTAAATCTAGACGGCGATTTAATTGGTATCAACACAGCCATTACCAGTAACGGTATGGGAACATTTATTGGGTATTCGTTTGCAGTTCCCAGCAACATGGCGCGTAAAATCTACGAGGATATTGTCGAATTCGGAAACGTACAAAAAGCATTGTTGGGTGTTACTGGAAATGGACTTGACGCGCGCATAGCCGAGGAACTCGGCATTGAAGAAACCGAAGGGTTCTATGTTGCGGGGCTTGAAGAAAGCATGGGTGCCAAAGAAGCTGGAATGCAAGAAGAGGATGTCATTATTAAAATTAACGAAGCCCCCATTCGGAAGTTTGCTGACCTGACAGGTTATTTGGGCTCAAAACGCCCTGGCGACCGTGTGAATGTGACTTTTTTACGCAACGGGGAAGAAAAAACACTTTCTGTGGAACTAAAACGTACCCCTTTTATAAATTACTACGGGATGCGATTGCGTGAACTCACTAAAAAGGAAGCTAAAAAATTAGACCTCAGCGAAGGCGTGCACGTAGCTGCCGTACAGAACGGACGCTTGTATCGCCGTGGTGTACAAGAAGGCGATGTATTGCTTTCTGTAAACGGTAAAGACATAGCCTCAACCGATGATGTACTGGCTTTAGACGAAGATAGTATTTACGAATTGGAGTTTATGAATCAAGACAAAGAGCGCATGCGCTTTATTTTTGAGTAGGCAACTATTCCTTTTTTCGCTTTGTGGTGTGCTTCAATTTTAACACCGCAAAATTGAGCTCAAATGTGGTTTCTGATTCGGTTTCCGTCATGTCGTGATCCAGCAGGTCGGCCATCAGTTCACCGCTTTTTTTAAGTAGACTATTCTTTTTATTTCCCGTTGTGGAGCTTGCTGCAGCTACCGTTTTTTGTAACGCACGAAGTTTGGCAAAGGTTTCGATAATCAATAGGGTGGTTTGGGTAGCCTGCGTGCTTTTTAAAATGGTGGCCAACATATAAAGTCCTTTTTCGGTAAAGGCTTTCGGGTTTGTTTTAGCGTATTTTAAACTTTGGAGGTGGTGGAAATTTTCCACCACCTTTTTTTTCTCTGACGCATTCAGGGTAATTGTATAGTTCGCTGGAAATTTATCGGGATTGTTTTTTACAGCTTTGTTAATATCTCGAGTAGCAACCCCATACAGTGTCGCCACATCTCTATCAATAAGCACTTGTTGACCTTTAATAGAAATTAGCTTCGCTTCAATGCTTTGTGTAGCTAATGGGCTGTTCATAATTATAGATTTTGGAATTTAAATTTACAAAATATTACAACCTCTTAATTACTTTCTTTTAACTACCTCACTATTGCCTCTTAAACCTGCTTGTCCGCCCATTTCGTTCAGCTGGGCGGTAGACCACATAGTTCTCTATACAATCTGACGTTGTCAGATTACTCGAACTGACATCCTGCCTACTTCACTATTGCCGGTTCCCTACTGCCTATGAACTATTGCCTATCTTTACCCCATGCGGATAGATATCATTAGCGTTGTTCCAGACTTGATGCAAAGCCCTTTTGACGGCTCTATTATGAAGCGTGCCCAAGACGCAGGGCTGGTAGACGTGCATTTCCACAACTTACGGGACTACACCATCAATAACTACAAACAAGTAGACGATTACCCCTATGGCGGCGGCGCAGGGATGGTACTGATGATTGCTCCCATTGACAAATGCATTAGCGGACTCAAAGCCGAACGCGATTACGATGCCGTAATTTATATGACTCCCGACGGAGATGTGCTCAATCAAGGAACGGCAAACCAGCTATCACTATTAAAAAATATCATTGTCCTGTGCGGACACTATAAAGGCGTAGATCAACGGGTGCGAGATTTGTTTGTAACCCACGAAATTTCGATTGGTGACTATGTGCTTTCTGGGGGCGAATTGGCTGCTGCCGTGCTTTGTGATAGCATTATTCGGTTGATACCAGGCGTATTGGGTAACGAAACCTCTGCCCTAACCGATTCCTTTCAAGATGGACTACTAGCACCACCTGTTTACACCCGACCTGCAGACTATAACGGACACAAAGTGCCTGAAATACTTACCTCGGGAAACACTCCTAAAGTGGATACGTGGCGAGAAGAACAGGCCCTAGCCATCACCAAAAAAAAGCGACCCGATTTGATGGAATGACAAAGGGATGGATGCAGCCTGTCACACTGAACTTGTTTCAGTGTCACAACACCAATAATTCAGCCTGTCACACTGAACTTGTTTCAGTGTCTCCCTAACGGTTTCCATAAATTATCCCAATTCGGATTAGACTCTTCTATTAAATTAATCTTCCATGCTCTATGCCAGTTTTTTAATTGTTTCTCCCGAGCAATAGCGTCTAATACATATTGAAACTCTTCAAAATACACCAATTGTTTTACGTTGTACTTTGCCGTGAATTTACTGCACTCATTTCTCATATGACGCTCCATGCGATCGTCTAGTCCGCCCGTAACGCCAATGTATAAAGTGCCTCGGGGTTTGTTGGCTAGGATATATACCCAGTAGTTGTGATAGTAGCGTTTTGCCAAGGTTGAAGTTTGGGGTTGACAATAAATATACGGGTTTTTGGTTTGAGGTGGGTGGATTCTGATTCTGAAATGATTCTGAAACAAGTTCAGGATGACAAGGAATGACAAAGGGAAGGATTCAGCCTGTCACACTGAACTTGCTTCAGTGTCTCGTTGATTCTGATTCTGATTCCGAAATGATCCTGAAACAAGTTCAGGATGACAAGGGATGACAAAGGGATGGATTCTGATTCCGAAATGATCCTGAAACAAGTTCAGGATGACAGAAAAAAGGATGACAAAGAGGATGGTTTCAGTGTCACAACGAACTTACCTACCTTACTGTCACACTGAACTTGTTTCAGTGTCCTACCCATTAAACAGATGGATGCGCTCCATCTTGTAAGCAAAGGGTATCTCGTTGTGACTAAAGATATACTCATTGCTTTTTTCAGGGTAAAAATTGGCTTTTAATGGCCTGTTGGTTTGCATCATTTGCTGCTCAAAAGCCAACTCGTGACTCTTCTTCACTTTAATTGTTATGTTACCATAAAAAAGCTCGGTAATAACATAGGTCTTGCGGGGGTTGCGAAAGACCACTCGTTGCAACTTGGGTTCTAGTTTTTCAAGATGCTTATCTAAATTGACGCGCTGCTTATTGGTCATCACTTTGGTGCATAGCTCAGAGATTTCTGTTTCTACCAAATACTCACGCTCAAAACCCAATCCCATACCCTCGAAGACAGACACGGCTACCTTGTTTGCTCCCGCTACATTGATTTTTGCCAATACTGCCCTTTTACAAATTTTAGCCTTAAAAGATTTTAGGTCATCGTGCCGTTGCGTTTTAGTAAGTAGCCCCGCGTCATAGAGCGCGTTGCTGATGCGGTTGGGCATACCCGGATGGCTTAACTTGGGCTGACCCCAAAAAGGCTTCCAAACTAAATTCCCTAATGAAATATGACTATGGGCTGCGGGTAATAAGTGTAAATTATAGTTACGAGTAAATTGTGTGAGGTGTAATGAAGTAGGCATTTATTTGGAATTGGGTTTAATAAATATATAAAAAATTAACACCTTTTTTTTCTTGCCCTGAAATGATTCTGAAACAAGTACAGGATGACAAAGGGATGGATTCTGATTCTGATCCTGAAACAAGCCTGACTGCCATACCCGTTCCGTTCAGGCGGGCCGCAGGCAGGTTCAGAATGACAGAAAAAAAGAGGACAAAAGAAGGAGGGCTAATTTGAGACGGTGTGCGAAGCACGTTTTATCATCTCCAACTGCATGGCTGCTGCCGTTGCTGTTTCGGCAATGACTTTTCCCTGTGCGTTAGTCCAGTAATAAGTGGGGGTGGCGTAGGTTTCCAATTTAATTATAAGCGGACTCTCCCAACGTTGGGGCAGGCGGGTAACCGCCACCGGGTAAGCGCTGTAGTCTTGTGGTAGGCTGTCTAGGCTGTAGTAGCGGACAACCAGATTCTGTTTCTCCCATTTGGGGGCATAGTAGGCAAGCAGTGGGAGTGCCTCTTGGCATGCTGGACAGTTTTTTTGCCCCATTACCAACACGCTATTGGCAGGAAACTCCTGTGCCTGAACTGCAAGACCAGCCCACAAAAATCCAAAAAGCAGTAAAATCCGAAAGAAGCCTTGTCTTTTGGTGTCGCGCTGATTCCGAAACAAGTTCAGAATGACAAGGGGTTGGATACTTATAGTCATGCTTTCTATAGTTTATAGCTTGTTTTAATTTTTAAAATTTTGAGTTCGTCTTTGAAGCAAAAGTATCATTGGAGAAGTGTAAGGATATGTGGTTTACAAACCAAGATATTTTTTGGCTCTATAATTTATTAAATATGCCTTCCCTAAACAGGTAACTTATTAAGTACCGATACCAAACTTACTTTTTCTTGTACTGTCATTTATACATAATTAAACTACCGCTTTTGTGGTACTTTAAAAACAGCCTGCCTTACAGGACAGCCTGTTAAAGGTCAAGGTGTATCATTTTCCCATCGGGGGTTCCCAGAATTAAATAATAAAGAGGGAAAAAACAGTTTTTCCCTCTTTATTGTCATTTAAATTAAAATCTTATTTGTACGGTTAATCCCTTATACAACGAACAGAAAAGGCGCTTGCACGGCCGCGATTGAGCCAGTAGACACTACCACTATTGACGGTTAAGCGGCGTGAGTTAGTACCATTTACCGTACTAGACCAATAGGCGCCACCAGTACCCACCTCGTCAAAGATTCCATTTGTGTTGCGGCGGGAGCCTGCAAGAGGGAGCTTTAACACACTCTCAAAAGCCCCCGTAGCATCGTTCGTGGCAAAGGCCAGACGTTCATTTTCCCATTCCGTTTCCGTTGGGATTCTGTAGCCACTGGGGCAGGGGTTGTTGGTACCGCTAACGCCTTGCCATAGAGTGTCGTCTTGGGGGGTCAACCAATCAAGGCTGCTGGTAATAAAATCACTCCCCTCAGATCCAGAAGCTACAGGGCCTGCTGCTGAAGCACTTGTCCTACTTTCGTGTCCATCTGCATCTCTCCCCCATTGGAATAAATCGCCATAAGAATCTGCATCTGTAGTGGATGTAGCTTTTTGGGTAGCGCCTAAGTTACGGTCCATCCAAAGTTGTTGAGTAGCATCATTCCAAACATAGGGTGTAATGGCTTGTTGGTCTGCATTTTCTTCCGTCACCGCTACTTGCACCTCTGCTTGTGTAGCCGGGTTGCTAAAAGTTACTCCAGCAAAATGGGTATTGTACTCATCTACGAATGGCGGGTAATAGTTTGTCAGCCCAAGAAAGGCTAATTCATTTGCAGTTACAGGTTCTCCATTCCCGATCTTAGACAATATGTCAACTGAAAAAACGGCTTGGTTTGTAGCATCTATAACAGCTTGTACTTCTGTCACTGTAGGTGGGTTGCCAAAGCCTGTTTCTGCCAAAATTGCTGCTAAATAATCATTCTGTAATGAAGAATCAAGATTGTTAATGCCTAAGGCTTCCAAACGAAGGACTGTTACTGCATTACCATTGGCATTACTAGCACCTCCTGAAGAGGCGGAATCTTCTAAAATTTCGGCAAGGATGCCGTCTAAGGCAACCTGCTCATTTGTGGCGTCAATGACTGTCTGTACCTGAGTTGTTGTAGGGGGGTTAGCAAAAGAGGTGGCTGCTTGGATTGCTGCTTGGTAGGCAGCAATGTTACTTGGATTCACTCTAGAAATCACAAGCGCTTCAAGATCTGTCAAAGATACTGCTGTACCATTTGCATTGCTAGCTCCATCTGGAGACGCAGAATCTTCTAGCACCTCTGCTAAATGAGCCTCTCTGTTTACCGCTATAAGCACATTTCTAACTTCACTATATGTAGGTGGGTTTGAAAACACCAAGGTAGCTTGTATTTCTTCCTGATAGGATGTAATAAGCGCTGGGATTACCACCCCTTCTGGTGAGAAATTAAGTGATTGTAATTGTGCCAAAGAGACTGCCGTACCGTTGGCATTCCCACTACCACCGGCATGGTCTTCATAAATTTCTGTATTAGCAGTATCTGCATTAGGACTGTCAGGGCTCACAGGGGAGATACGCCCCCATTGCCCGCCGAGATACCCAAAGTAACCGGGTTTTACTTCTCCTTCGTCGTCACAGTCAGTACAAAACACCATTAAGCCTTCAGCAGGTGTGCCAATAGCAATCATTTGTACTTTTGTAACACGTGGCATTAAAAATCCTTTATCCGTTGCATCTACTTGCAATGCTGCAGATTGGTCTTGGGCGTGGCTTACAAAAGCAATAGCTACTACAAGCGTTAGTAAAAAAATATGTTTTATTGTTTTCATTGTGTTTGTGTTTTTTATTATTCTAAGATTAGTTTTTTGGTAGTTACGTGCTCACCTTTGTCAAAGGAAATATGTAGAAAATAAATCCCCCTCGTCATAATGGGCTTGTTAATGGAGTTTTCACCTGCATGTACTGGGACATTGGTATAGGTTTGTATGGCCTTACCTGACAGGTCGTACAACGTAATATCTAGCTGCTGCACTCTGCTAGGTGCGGTAAAATTTATAGTGCCATCTGTACGTTTTACTGGGTTCGGGTATATCCTAATTGTTGAGGGATCAAACGCATCCGTGCTTAGGGTGGTGTTTTCGCCTACATAACTAAAATAGCCCGTTACGTCTGTACCCAAATACTCTTCCCATTGGCTGCCGTTATACCACACCAACTTGGTGCCACCTGCTGTTGGAGTTTCGTCTTCATAAGTGGCGCTGCTGTGGGCAGCTGTCCCGCTGATGGTAAAGCCTGTTGAAGTACCAGAAACTTTTTCTACTTGCCAATACTCCGTATCGCTAAGATAAAAATCGGTTAAGGCGGGATCTATATCTGTTGAGATGCTTGCAGGGTCTGTAAAATGGTACCTAACGCTTACTTGATCGTCATTGTTTGCGGTTGTTACCGTAATGGTAGATTTCTCTGTGCCATCTCCTACAGGCACTATGGTGGTGCCATCAGCTGTAATGTTTAGAGCACCAGTTACAAATCCCGTTCCAGTAAATGTGGAAGCGGCCGTCATGTTAATCGTAGCTGTCGCATCAGGGACAACCTCCTGGCTGCTTAAGATACTGCCATTAAAGTATAACGTACTGCCATTACCAACATAAGAAGTTTGAGCACTAAGGCTTCCAAAAATCATACATAAAAGAGGTAATACAGTGTACTTAAAGTAGCAGTTGTATTTTATGAAGTAATTTTTCGTCATAACACATAGTTTTATTTGGTTTATTTTTCTGCAGGTGTAAAATTTTGTTTTCAAATTTAAATATTTTTTTAACAATATTTAATACTTTATAGATACTGAAAATATTATGAGACAAATTTATTTTGGGGTGTACCAAAATGAAATGGGGTTTTTCGAACACGAAGGAAAAGGGGGGTGAAGCTACGTTGAGAGCGGATGAATAAACAAAAAAAGTCTGAAAGTCGGTGTATAAGAAAAGTACTACTTTTTGTGCTTTTTACGTTTTATTTTAGAAAAATTATGGTTCAATTACGTTAAGACTGTTTCTGTCCAAACGTATTACTATTTCATTTACCATTATTTATTATGTACGATTCGATTTGCGGATGATAGTGGCGCTGTAGGTCATACTATTTATGGTACCATCATCATAACCCGCCCCTGTAAATGTAGTAGCGGCCATCATGTTAACGGTGGTAGTTGCAGCAAGGAAATGACTTAATTGCTCAAGCACTAGCATTAAAGCATACTGTAGTCACCAACCTTAGAGGTCTGGGCCGTTAGGCTCTTAACCAAGAAAAAATAACGTGGCATACTTAAAATAGCAGTAGCAGTCTTTTGCGTTATTTTTCAATATTGTAGTTTAAAATTTGTGCGCTAAACGATTTTTCTAAAACGGATATGTTTATGATGTACTCCCCTTGGGCAAGATGCGCCATGGGAATACGCTGTTGCTGTTTGGCTTCAAGTGTTTTTTCCATCACCAATTTTCCAGCAACATCAAACAGTAAAAGACGCATATCTCCACTAACAGGAGCAGAAAAGTCTATATTGATGTGTGTGGAAAAAGGATTGGGGTGCAGCTGCCATTCAATGGATGGCTGTGGCGTGATTTGTTGCGAATTTTGCGCAAAATTCTGGGGCATCAAAAAGCCGCTTATAACCGTATTGCCACCTTGCGCAGATGTATGTATAAGTCCCATATGACCAATACTCTGTTGTACTGTAAAACCGTCGGTGCGTACCGTTTGTGGGGCGGTAGATAGTGACGCCCGCAGAATTTTGGTCTGAGCAAAAGAAAAAACTGTGAAAAGTAAAAAAAATGCGGTTAAATGCTTTGGGTATATGTGTTTCAAAATTATTCTTTTTGTTTTAACACTTCGCGTGTAGCCGTTGTTTTTTTTATAACGCCTTCAATAAGCTTGATTATTTCGCCTTGATTCCCAAGCGTAGCTTCCGAATCCGTTGTTGTGGTAGTCACGTTAATAACTCCGTTGGGTGTGGTGGACCGAAGTGTCTCACTAATGCCTTCTTCGTGAAGCAGGATTTTTTCTAACAAATACAGCATCCGCTCTTGATTCTCTTCAGTGGCTTTTAAAACAAAATTGGAACGAATAAAATTCATGTCAGACTGCAAAAAAACTTCAGAAAAGAAGACAACATCTTCATACGTAAGTTCAACCAAAATCTCTGTCTCGCCACTATAGGTAAAGTGATTGCGGTAGTCCCCTGTAAAAGCGGATACTGATAAAATATCGGTAAGAGCAGAAGGATTCGTATTATCGATGACGTTCACATTCCACGCCAGAAGGTTATTTAACCGCACATACTTATTAATTCCGCTGCTATCGGTATATCCAAAGTCTATTTGCGCGCCGTTGGTAGTGAAAACTGTACCTGTGGTATTGATTGCAGTAAAATTGTTACCTGATAGTAAATCGGTACTTTTAACGGTAATAATCTTGTTGGTGGTATCTACGTCAAAAGCACTACTAGCGGTGGCGTCTACCACTAAGTCATAATCGCCCAAATCTAACGTGTTTCCATTGCTAGAAATAAGCTGCGTATCCATAGTCGGTAACTTAATATTAGCAACAGCCACTTTCCAGCTTTTGGCGCGGTCATAAAGCATATCAAGCGTATTGATTTCGGTATATGCATCAACAACTGATTTATCCGTTTCTGTAATAGAAGTATCATCAAGCAGAACAGGCGATACACTTTTATCCCCAAGGCCTGTAAGTATCGGTCGAAATGTTGCTGTTTTGTACAAATATCCTATTGCATAAAAATCTAAATCTGCCCCGCCAGAAACGCCTCGTGCATCAAGTGATCCATCAGGGTTAAATATTCCTGAAATTACATCAAAAGTGATGTTTGACCCTGTTTGAATGTATTCAATATCTCCACTTGCCGCTATAAGACTTTGCCCTGATGGGGTAAAGTTAACATCACGGTTTCCATTATCTATATCAACTCCATAGACTGTTGCTGCTATACTAGAAAAAGAGTCGTCAGTGGGTGTGATGTTTAATCTATTGGAAATTATCAATCTATGATTGTCTGCAGGAGTACTATTTGTATAACTAAGTCCTAACCCAACCGAACTGTTAATTAGTTCTGCTACACTACCTACTGCCCCTGCATTTCCGATGCTTGTGCGCCAGTGGTTACCCGATATTTGTTTCGAGTCATACCCTTCAATAGCAAGATATTGAGGGGTAGTAAATATGATGCCATTCCATACGAATCCCTCACTGTCTTCTGCGACAGAAAATCCATTTACAGATAAGAAATTGCCTCCACGGTCGGTATAAGCATAGCCCACGACATTAGCATTATTGATCGTGATATTGGCACCGCGTGCAAAAGCTACTTGCTGATTTGAACCTTGATTAAAACCTTGATTGATAAAATAAACATCTATTAAGTTAGTTGTACCATCGAATGCATAAGCTAGACCATTATTATTAGTATTGCCCGTAAACACTCCTGACAAATTTACTGTCGAGCCAACATCGCTTTCTAAATGTCTACGGAGATTAACAAATGACTGAATTCCAAAATCAATACCAAACTTTCCAAAATCAATTACAGGTAGCACTCTATTCACGGTATTACCATTTATGGTTCTACTGGCTTCCACAGTGAAGGTAGCACCGCTTCTAACTGCTATCTGTGCTTTTGAGTTATTTTGCCCTGTGGTTGGTGAATTAATGAATCGTAACCGCTCAACATAGCCATTCATTGTTAGATTGCCATTTACTTCTAAACGCACTCCGTCAAGCGTATATTGCCCCACGTTTTTTGTAACCCCAGCAATGCCAATCAATCCCGAAAGGTCGGTATCTGTACCTGTTTGGATAATAGTTGTTCCTGATAAGGTAAAACCAGCATAAGCAAGTGTAGAAAAAGCCAACACCACAAATAACTGAACTCTAAAAAATGTTTTGAATTTTTTCATGATTTAAAAGGATAGAGCCGAACAAGCGCCCAGCGTTGTGGGTTGGGTCGTAACGCTGGGGTTGTTACTTATGTCGGCTACAGCATCAGCATTAACATCGTTTTTGTCTAAGCGCGTCACTTTCCAAGCGCCGTTTACAAGCTTAGAGATATAATAATACGCATCGTTAGCCGTATCTGTATCGTCTGTACCATCAAACATCATTTCGTTGGCAACCTGTTGAAATCCAAGTTGCATACAATGAATATTTAGGTGTTTGTCTGTATCATAAATGGTAACGGTTACTAAGACTGATTCCAAGTAATCCAACGTAAAATTAGCGTTTGTGGTAATGTTGCTTTTAGCGCAATTGAGGTTAAATACGCCTGTAAAATTGGTAAAGGTTATATTACTATCCTCTCCACTATGATTAATTAACATCAACGAAAAACCGTCTACTAGCCTATTGGCATCAATTGTCACGCTGCCATTGGGTTCTATATACAGTTTACGGTTGCTGTGCTCGTTTTCCAGTACGAAAGATGGTCCAACAGAAGCACGTAGCGTACTGCTCATCGATGCAGAAATAAGTGTCCATGTTGCACCCGAACTGCTTACAGCAAAAGGGGTGTTGACTGGTATGGCAGCATTAGCATGATAAATAGCATTATCACGTACCACATACTGTCCCTGTACATAGGAATTTTCCAATGCCCAGTCAGACATTCCATTGAAAATGGTGTGTATGGTTCCTTTGTTGTCAATAGCAGGTATTGCTTGTGACATGGCAGTTGGTCCAGCAAACAGCAACAGTAAGCCGCATAATACTGTAATAGTATAGTCAATAATATAGTCGCTTAAGCTATTGGAATGAGATGTGGTAAAGATCACTGTCTGTTTTTTTAAAAGGACGCTGGTAGGACAAAAATCAGGATGTTGCTGGTTTAACTTTCTAATGTTGTAGAAAACAACATCCTAATCTTTGTTCTAAATCAAGTTAACTGGAATATTGCTTATGCTTACTTAAAATAATGAACTTCAATTATATCTCCAGCGAACGTATTCCATACGTTAGGCGCTATTGTTCCAGGATCAAGCATTACCGTTGAAGGTGTCGTTATGCTGTAATCTACACCTGCCAATAATTTAGCTCCATTTCGAAACACAAAAACTTGAGCAAATGCAGGTAAAGGAGCGGTTGTAAGTGCTGGAACTGCTGTTACTAAGTCAAAGGTAGTATCTCCATCAGCTGCTACCGTAAAATAGGTTTGCCCGCTACTGATAAGGTCTGTAGCCAATAATTTTTTAAGCTCTCCTGAAGCCTCATCACGTACTACAAGTGTCCATCCAGTATCTGAAGAAACCATAGTGGTTGTACCAGCATCATGTCCGGTTTGGGTAGTTGCGCTTACAGCAGCATCACCCGTTTCTAATTTCAAACCGTCAAGAGAAAAAACATTACCGTCTACATCTATATAAGTGTCATCTGTAAGTGTTCCCCCTAACTGCCATGTGGTAGTCGTAACGTCAGCAGTAGTGTTAGAAATAAGAGTTAATCCATTTTGTACTTGTAAGTATTTAATGGTACCCTTATTATCAATTACTCGTACTGATCCGTCCAGAGCAGTAGTCCCTGGATTAATCACGGTTTGCTTGGTAACATCTCCAGTAGTTTGTTGCGCCGTTGCGCTTATACTTCCAAAAAGAAAGAAAAGACTAAGAACCAAAAAAGATCTTAGGCTGTTTGTGGTTAATTGTGATATATATGTATTCATGATTTAGAATTTAATATTAGTATTTTTTTATACATCGTTTTAATATTTTATTGTAGCTGTACAATACGTATTTCGTCTCCTTTAAAACAAGTTGCTTCGGCTTCCAGTTTAATGGTGTCATTATCTAAGGCAGTGAAGCCTACTCGCGCTCCATTGCGAAACACGTTTACTTTTTCAATACTTGTGATGGTTAAGGGGGTATCAAAATCGGTTTCTCCGTCATTTGCTGCTACCCATACGTTCTCTTTTTGAACAAAAAGCGCTGCGAGTGAGCTACGTTTAAGTATACCGCTGTGTTGATCCAAGACAACCACTTGATCTTCATTTG
>JAACDD010000107.1 GCA_009937085.1 Bacteroidota bacterium | reverse complement strand
TTCTATTTCTGCTGCTGGATCACTAATCGCAAATGCTCCTAACTCGAATATTGCTGATTTATCAGCCTTAGGTCTTGATTCATATAACGGGTACTTTGGCTGGTTTGTCAATTATAATTTAGCTTATATGGGAACACTCGCTGCGGCATCAAACCCAGCATACGCCCCAGCATTTCCAGGAGATCCTAGTGGTATTTTAGGCTTTGTAGGAAATCCTGCTGATCCAAATAGTATAACAAGGCATATTTTGGCAGGTGGTACGTCTATTAATGATAACCCTGCATTTGCTGCATTTGGTGGTAACACAGGATTTGCTCACAATGCTGCAAGAGGTATTGCAAACCAAGGAATGTTGGTGCCAGGTACGGCAGAATATAATGCAACACTTGCGCAAGCCACTTCAGCTGACTTACCTGTTGTAAATGGTGGATCAGGGATTTTTGATGACACAAAAACATATAATTTCGAATTGAACTACGACTTGACTGATGTAACTGAGTTTGCTGATTTCTTAGTTGGAGCCTCATACAGACTTTCCCAACTGAACTCTGGTGGTACAATTTATTCTGATCAAGACGGTCCTATTGAGTATTACGAATATGGCGCATACGTACAAGGGGTGAAAAAACTTTTTAACGACAAACTAAGTTTGACAGCTTCAATGCGTGTAGATAAGTCAGAATTTTTCGACGCGAATTTTACACCGAGACTTGCTGGGTTAATTAACATCGACGAAAACCAAAACCTAAGGTTTTCATTTCAAACGGGTTTTAGAAACCCAACAAACCAAGACCAGTATATTGGTCTATTTGCTGGGGACGTAACATTGTTCGGTACGTCACCTGATAACATTGGTCGTTACAACGGTACGGTTATATTGGATAACGGAAGCGCAGCTACATTTACTGGAGATTATGTCTTCAATAATGCTTTAAATGAATCTAACTCAGCAGCCAACCTAAAATATGTAACTCCAGAAAGAGTAACCTCTTATGACTTAGGATATCGATTTAAGTCACAAGGGTTTACGTTAGATGTTTCTGCTTATTATAGCGCATATGAAGATAAAATAGGTTCAACCGACGTATACGTTCCTTTCCTTGATCCTGCAGGAGTAACATTGGATAATTATCGTGCGTTTGGTTCATATGCTATTTATCAAGCAGATTCAAATTCTGATGAGGACTTGAATACATACGGATTTAGTGCTGAGGCTTCTCAGGCGCTTTCAACTAAGCTTTTAGTTAATCTTATTTATGATTACAATAAACTTGATTTTACTCCAAACGCAAATTCAAGTTTTGAAGCTGCATTTAATACACCAGAGCATACCGTTAAGGCTGGTCTTTTTGGTAATTTCGGAGATATTTCTTTTAATGTTTCAGCTCGACACACTTCTGAGTACTATTATGAAGCATCATTTATTGATGGTATGATTGATGCAAGAACAGTTCTTGATGCTCAGGTTTCTTTTGACATTAAACCTTTAAACGCAATAATTAAAGTTGGCGGTAATAACATTGCTGGTGACGAATACCAAAGTGTTTTAGGAGGCGGTAATATTGGGTCTGTTTATTACTCATCAATAAACTTTAACTTTTAAGAAAAACACATTTTTATTAGCAAGACGGCATTCATAACTGAATGCCGTTTTTTGTTGATAAATACCTCAGACCTTCATTATTTTTAATTTATATTTGCACTCGAATTTAAAGGCCTTAGCGCCTAACTATAAAACAATTCTTCGACTATGTCACAGAGCACAGGTAAAGTATCCCAAGTCATAGGTCCTGTAGTGGATGTTTCTTTTGACACTGCTGTAAACACCCTACCTAACATTTATGATTCACTTGAAATCAAGAAAACAGACGGTTCTAAGCTGGTTCTTGAAGTGCAATCCCATATTGGTGAAGACCAAATACGCGCCATTTCTATGGATTCTACCGATGGACTTGAGCGTGGCACAGACGTGCTGGCTACGGGCAATCCCATTCAAATGCCTATTGGCGAAGACGTATATGGACGCCTTTTTAACGTAATTGGTGATGCCATTGACGGTATTGGCGACTTGCCTAAAACAGGTGAAAACGGACTTCCTATTCACCGCGAAGCACCTGCGTTTGACCAACTTTCTACCTCAACAGAAGTACTCTTCACAGGGATTAAAGTAATTGACCTTATTGAGCCGTATGCTAAAGGTGGTAAAATTGGATTATTTGGTGGTGCGGGTGTAGGTAAAACCGTACTTATCCAAGAATTGATTAACAACATTGCTAAAGGTCACGGTGGACTTTCTGTATTTGCTGGAGTAGGCGAGCGTACTCGAGAAGGAAACGACTTGTTACGTGAAATGCTGGAGTCTGGTATTATCAAATACGGTGATGAATTCATGGAGTCTATGGAAAATGGCGGATGGGATTTGTCTAAAATTGACAAAGACGCCATGAAAGAATCCAAAGCAACTTTCGTATTTGGACAGATGAACGAACCACCAGGTGCACGTGCACGTGTGGCGCTTTCTGGACTTACAGTTGCGGAATATTTCCGTGACGGAGCAGGCACTGACCAAGGAAAAGACGTGTTATTTTTCGTAGATAACATCTTCCGATTTACACAAGCAGGTTCTGAGGTATCAGCACTTCTAGGACGTATGCCTTCGGCAGTGGGATATCAACCTACATTGGCAACCGAAATGGGTGCCATGCAAGAGCGTATTACATCTACCAAAAAAGGATCGATTACATCTGTACAAGCGGTTTACGTACCTGCAGATGACCTTACCGATCCGGCACCGGCAACAACATTTGCTCACTTAGATGCCACTACAGTACTTTCACGTAAAATTGCTGAGCTAGGTATTTACCCAGCTGTAGATCCGCTAGATTCTACTTCACGTATACTAACGGCTGATATTTTGGGCGATGAGCACTACAACTGTGCACAACGTGTAAAAGAGCTATTACAGCGTTATAAAGAACTTCAGGACATTATTGCCATACTTGGTATGGAAGAATTGTCGGAAGAAGATAAGCAAGCCGTAGCACGTGCGCGTCGTGTGCAGCGATTCTTATCGCAGCCGTTCCACGTAGCCGAGCAGTTTACAGGTATTCCAGGTGTATTGGTAGATATTAAAGATACCATCAAGGGCTTTAACATGATTATGGATGGTGAGTTAGACCACCTTCCAGAAGCTGCCTTTAACCTGAAAGGTACTATTGAAGAAGCTATTGAAGCTGGAGAAAAAATGCTTGCTGAAGCAAACGCATAATTCGTATGTATTTAGAAATTGTAAGTCCTGAAGCTACATTATTCCAAGGAGAGATAGAAGCACTATCTGTCCCTGGTACACAAGGTTCGTTTCAGGTACTCAATAATCACGCAGCTGTCGTATCAACACTTGCTATTGGTGAGGCGAAAATTCAAGGGAAAATAGAAATTGCCAAAGCGTTTCAATCTCAATTCAACCAAAAAGGAAACGAAACTTTTTTGACGTTAAGTAACGGCGGCACGCTTGAAATGAACGACAACAAGGTTATCTTGCTTGTAGATTAATTTCATTGCGGATTATTTTATAATCTTTTTACCATGAATATTTTAAAACCATTCATAGGCGTAGTTTTTATATGGATTACATCTAATGGATTTGCACAAACGCAACTCAACGAAGTTGTGGTTTCCTCTCCCAGATTAAACATTCCTTTTTCAGATGATTCAAAATCGGTGACGGTAATTACGGCAAAACAAATTGCTGAAACACCCGTAACCAGTTTGGCAGATTTGCTGCGTTTTCAGGCAGGTGTGGATGTACTGCAACAAGGCGTAGAAGGCGCTAATGCCGATATTTACCTACGTGGAGGTACTTACAGTCAAGTACTGTTATTGATTGATGGCATCCGTGTAGACGATCCGCAAACGGGACACCATACGCTTAACAGCGCATTGCCGCTTGAGGTTATTGAACGCATTGAAATTGTAAAAGGACCTGCTGCTCGTATTTACGGCCAAAATGCATTTACAGGTGCGATTAATATTGTTACCAAAAAAGTAGATACGAGTAAGGTTACGCTAACCGACCGAATTGGTAGTTTTGATACGGATCAATTTGGTATTACGGCGCAGCACGCGGGAGAAAAACTACAGCATATTGCACATGTTTCGTTACAAGAGAGTGATGGATATAGGCACAATACCGATTTTCAAAACTTTCATGTATTTACGAAAAGTAACCTAGATGTTGGTACAAATCGGCTAAGCCTAATGACCATGTTTACCGAACGGAAGTTTGGTGCAAACGGATTTTATCGGGCAGTTACCGCTAAAGACCAATATGAAGAAACGCAAAGTAGTTTGGTGGCATTGACAAGTACCATTGCAAGTGAAAATCAAAAATGGACGTGGACGCCTAGAATATTTTGGAAACGGGGTCAGGATGAGTATATCTATATAAGAAATAATCCTTCTGTGTTTAGAAACCTGCATATTACCAATAGGTTAGGGGCATCTGTGGATGTGAAAAATGCAAATGCTTGGGGAGCTACAGGCTTAGGAGTTGAATTTTCGAGCGTCAACATTCAAAGCAACAATTTGGGGGATAAAAACAGAACCATTGCGCATCTGTTTTTTGAACATCGGTTTAC
>JAACDD010000014.1 GCA_009937085.1 Bacteroidota bacterium | reverse complement strand
TTAGAACAAAAGGGCTGTTCCGATGTGCAACGTATTGATGTTTCGGGAAGTTTTGAATTGATTTACGGCTGTAAAAAAGCTGTAGGCGCTGGTTTTAATGCTGTTATAGCATTGGGAAGTGTTATTCGAGGCGAAACGGCGCATTTTGATTATGTATGTCAAGCGGTTTCAAATGGTGTAAAAGACCTGAATCTTTTGGGGATTGCTCCTGTGATTTTCGGCGTTTTAACTGACGATACGCTTGAACAAGCAAAGGCTAGAAGCGGAGGTGCACTTGGAAACAAAGGCGCTGAAGCCGCGGCGGCTGCCATCGAAATGGCGCATCTTTCTATTTAAAATACTTTAAGGGAACCCACAACATACCAAAGCATTCACCTTTTTCTTTACCAAGGTGTTTGTGGTGGATTTTGTGCGCTCGGCGTACGCCTCGCGCATAGCGGTTGTTTGCATTACGCCAAACTTTAAAACGCTGATGAATAAAAATGTCATGAACAAAAAAATAGGCAAGGCCATAGGCAAAAATCCCAATCCCGATAGCTAAGCCTGGCGTGAAATTGTATTCGCCCCAAAGAATAACGCAGCCAGCACTGACAACAGCATAGAATATAAAGAACAAATCGTTGCGTTCAAACCACGATTCGTGTTCTTTGTGGTGGTGGTCTTTATGCACTGACCACAAAAAACCATGCATGACGTATTTATGTGTAAACCATGCCATAAACTCCATGACAAAAAACGTTGTAAAGAATACAAAAATTTGGGAAACAATACTCATGTACAGTTGTTATAGAACATTAAATTGATAACGAATAAACGAACGGGCTAGTACGTCTGCTTTTTGGTAGTTTGGCACTCGAATACGCTTCGATTTTATTTGTGTTGAAGGTACACGCTTAAGTTTCTTAAGTAAGCGCATGTAGTATTTGTATGCGGTATAAACGCCAAATTTAGCATCATCGGGTAGTTTAAAAATACCAGAAAGTCCATTTTTAAAATCTGCCTCAATTTCAGAAATTATAAGTTGCTTTGAGTCTTCATCAAAGCAATTCATATCAACATTTGGGAAGTATGTGCGCTCGAGGTGGTCAAAATCCGCTTTTAAATCACGTAAAAAATTGACCTTTTGAAAGGCAGATCCCAGCGCCATTGCAGCATCTTTAAGTGAATCAAAAAGTGACTGATCCCCTTTTACAAAAACCTTTAAACACATGAGACCAACCACATCGGCAGAGCCGTAAATGTATTGTTTGTAATCTTTATCCGAGTCATAGACTTTTTTGGACAAATCCCATTCCATGCTTTGCATGAAGGCATCTATGTATTCGCGATCAATGTTGTATTTGTGCACCGTTTCTTGAAAGCTGTTGAGAATAGGGTTTAAGCTAATTTTATCTTGAAGTGCATTTTCTAAATCTTGTTCAAAACGCTCAAACAATACAGGCTTGTTGTATTCATGAAATGTATCAACAATTTCATCTGCGAAGCGCACAAAACCATATATGTTGTAAATATCTTGACGTATTTCGTTTGATAGCATTCGGGTGGCTAACGAAAATGAAGTGCTGTAAGACTCTGTTACAAGCTTACTACATTGGTGCGATACCTGATCAAAAAGCACTTTCATTATAAATCTTTTGTTACGTGTAAATATAACAGAAAAATTATATTGGTGTCGTTTGAAATTTAAATAAATGTTTAATTTACTTTAAATATGACTCAACATATCTGTTACTTCATCAATTGATTTGAATGTACGTACTTTTTTTGGAAGTTCTTCTTTGATAAATTGAACCTGGTACCCTAAAACCCATAAATCACATTCAATATTTTCAATGATTTCAGATGAAAAAGTATTTAAATAGGCATCAATTTTTTCTTGGATGGGTTCAATTGTAAAATACGACAAAAACGTAATGGGTTCGCCTATATCAACAAGGTTTTTCAAGCTTTCGATTGGAACGGACTGACCGAGGAAAACACATTGAAAACCACTGTTAAGAACTTCATATTGAAGGTATAATAAGCCTAATTCGTGAATTTCGTTATCTGGTAAATACAATACGAAGCGTCTATCGTTTCGTCTCGTTTCTTGAAGTTGAAGTTCTTCACACATCGAGTGTATTTTCTGCTTTACCAAACTCGTAATAAAATGCTCATGCGATGGGCTTATAGAATTTGTTTGCCAGAGCACGCCAAGTTCAGTCATTAATGGTATAAAAACATTTTTAAAAACCTCTCTAAAAGAAAACTGGTCAAGGAGCTCGTTAAATGTTTTTGTAAATAAACGCTGGTCAAAATTAATCATGGCAAGTTTAAACAAGCCAATTGACCAATCATCTGCAGTTTTATTTATTGTTAGGTTGTGTACGTTCTCTGTAACTTCGTGCTGAGATAAGGCTGCTATTTTTGATATTTTATACCCATTGTTATAAAGCAACGTTACATTTAGAAGTTTTTGTAAGTTTTCAAGGTCATACATTCTAATATTAGATTCGGTACGCTGGGGCTCAAAGAGATTATACCGCTTTTCCCATATGCGAATCGTGTGTGCCTTGATACCTGAGAGATGCTCTAGGTTTTTAATAGTAAAACTATTTTTAACGCGATCCATAGTGTTTAATCTTTTGTTGACAATTTTAAACAAAAGTACAAAAAATATAATATAAAATACTGAAAACGTTATAAATAACGTGCGCACGAGAGGAATCGAACCTCCACGGGATTTAACTCCCACTAGGCCCTCAACCTAGCGCGTCTACCAGTTCCGCCACGTGCGCTTTTGGAAAGAAGTGACTTGGCTGGGGTTCGAACCCAGGACCCTCTCCTTAAAAGGGAGATGCTCTACCAGCTGAGCTACCAAGTCTATAGTGTGACTTGGCTGGGGTTCGAACCCAGGACCCTCTCCTTAAAAGGGAGATGCTCTACCAGCTGAGCTACCAAGTCGGTTTTTGAAGGTGCAAATATAGGCGCATTTTGACTATTATTCAAAGATTAAATTCCCCTAAATTTGTAGTCAACTATTTTATTTCAAATGCAAAACGATTTTACTAACCCAAACGTTATCATGTTGTTAGGCTATATGGGCTGTGGGAAGTCTTCGGTGGGAGCCGTTCTTGCCAAGCAACTTACTATGCCTTTTGAAGATTTAGACGACCTAATTGTATCCACATATAAGTGCTCTATCGCTGATTTATTTGAAAAAAAAGGGGCAAAAGGGTTTCGAGAAGTTGAGCATGAAATGTTACTAAAAGCTTTGAGTAACCCTACAAAAAGGATACTTTCTTTGGGTGGAGGAACGCCATGCTATCACGATAATATGACACGCGTTAATGCCGCTACACCACATGTTTTTTACCTTGAAGCAACGCCTGCTTCTTTAGCAGCGCGTCTTTTTAAACATCGTGAAAATCGCCCTTTGATTGCGCATACAGAAACGGAAAGCGAGTTAAAGGAATTTGTTGCAAAACATCTCTTTGAGCGGCAGCATTATTACAGACAAGCAAACCACCGTATATCCGTTAACAATACTTCGATTCAAGAAGTTGTCAATGCTATTGCAAGCTTATATTAGGGATGCTGTAAACGTTCCATTGCGCACCTCAACCACTACATTTTCATTAATAGAAGTTGAAAGCGAGACGCCTTTAAAATCAGCCTTTATGGGAAACTTTTTGTGGTTTCTGTCTACCAAAACAGCTGTTTTGCATTGCTTTAATGGCACACTCAAAAAGTGACGAACGGCATAGATTAACGTAGTGCCAGAGTGAAGTACGTCATCTACAATGGTAACTGATTCGTTCGAATAGTCACCCTCATTTAACGAAGTAGACACAGGCTTAAGTGGGTTTTTTTTGTCAATTGTAATTTGGCACCGCACTATTTTTTTGGTCGAAATTTGTTCTAAATAATCTGAAATACGCTCCGCTACGGCATAGCCGTTTTTCATAATTCCCGCTACCACTATACTGCTATTGGCGCTATTCGCTTCCAAAATTTGATAGGCTATACGCTCAAGCTTTTGCTCAATCTGTTCGGCGGTTAAAATGATTTCATTCATATTACAAAAATACGCATTATACGTTAGGCATCCTCATCCAAAAACCCCTCCAAATCTCTACGGTCTTTTTTGCTAGGCCTTCCTGTTCCTTTTATCCTCGATAGGCGTTGGTTTTCAGCAATAGCTTCGCGCATGGCTACGGTTTCTTCCGGGGTGATATTTTTACAGTATTGGGGTACTAATTTTGCACCTACACGACTTTTGGGTAAGTCTAAGACATAAAGCTCAGTAGTAAGTTGATTTCTACGCACCATTATTGTATCGGAAATATAAATTTCTCGTGATGGCTTTGCGTTTTGACCTCCAACGTGTACATAGCCTTTTCTGCAGGCAATGCTTGCTGCATTCCTCGATTTGAATAATCGAACTGCCCACAGATATTTATCTATTCGCATACTTTGTGGTTTCACATAAAAAAATGCACGAAAATTGTATCTTGCACTTTAAATCTTATCAATGAACAAACTAACGCTTTTTTCAGGAATTTTTATAATAATCATTGGTTTTACTTCTTGTGAGCCAGAACAGCGTGGTTTTGTAATACCTGCTAGAGATTATCAGGAACAACGCCCTGTAGATCATGATTCGCTTCAAACATTTTTGCAAAATCGCTTCTATAACTATGAAGACTATCAAAACGCAGCGAGCAACGAATTAGTCACCTTTACTATTGATACCATTCAAGGAACTAACGCAGCTAAAACACCACTTATTGATCAGGTAAATGAAATCACATTACAAGTAAAAGACGATGATGGTGTCTATCACGATCATACGGCCTATATACTTCCATTAAGAGAAGGAGTTGGTACGGCTCCAACGGTTGCTGACAGCGTTTTTGTAACTTATAAAGGGATGTTGCTAAACCTGTATGAATTTGATGAAACAACATCTCCAATTTGGTTTGAGTCGCTTAGCGTGGTTAAAGGCTTTGGTGCATTGATGCCATACATTAAAAAAGCAGCGCCACCAATTGTGAATACTGACGGTACCTATTCTTTTAACGGATTTGGTTCGGCGGCAGTGTTTATGCCTTCAGCTTTGGGCTATTACAATAACATAACAGGTTCGATTCCAGAATATTCTCCATTAATTTTTGCGGTAGATTTATATACCTATAACACCACAGACCACGATGGCGATACTGTACCTACGCATTTAGAAGATATAGATGGCGATGGGTATTTTGATGATGATACAGATAGTGACGGTGTGCCCAACTACCGTGACATCGATGACGATAACGATGATGTACTAACACGGACTGAGTACGATGCTAACGATGATGGTGTGCCAGATGATGCTGACAACGACGGTACTCCGGATTATTTAGATGAAGACTAAGCTTTTCTAGCAATCACAGCTTGTGATTTTCGTACAATAGCTGCGGTATTTAATCCGTATTTTTCCATCAGTTGTGCTGGAGTTCCAGATTCACCAAACGTATCTTGAGTAGCAATAAATTCCTGAGGTGTAGGATGTTGCATTGCCAAAACACGTGCAATACTTTCACCAAGTCCACCCAGGTAATTGTGTTCTTCACAGCTTACTACAGCCCCTGTTTTTTTAACAGATTGTAAGATTAACGCATCGTCTAATGGCTTAATGGTGTGAATGTTGATTACTTCAGCGCTGATTCCTTGCTCATGAAGAACTTTAGCAGCTTCCAAAGCTTCCCAAACCAAATGTCCTGTGGCCACTAATGTTACGTCAGTTCCTTCTTGTAATAAAATCCCTTTTCCGATTTCAAAAGGCAAATCGCTAGTGAAATTTGGAACTGCAGGTCGTCCAAAACGTAAATAAACAGGTCCGTTATGTGCAGCAATAGCGTGAGTCGCTTTGCGTGTTTGTTCAAAGTCACAGGTGTTAATTACGGTCATGCCAGGAAGCATTTTCATCAACCCAAGGTCTTCTAGAATTTGGTGTGTTGCTCCATCCTCACCTAAGGTTACTCCAGCGTGCGAAGCACATATTTTTACATTTTTGTGCGAGTATGCAATCGACTGGCGAATTTGATCATACACACGTCCTGTAGAGAAGTTGGCAAAGGTTCCCGTAAAAGGAATTTTACCGCCAATAGTCATGCCTGCGGCAATTCCCATCATGTTGGCTTCTGCAATTCCAATTTGAAAAAAGCGTTCGGGATTTGCGTCTTTAAATGCGTTCATTTTTAACGAACCTGTGAGGTCAGCACAAAGTGCAACCACATCTGGGTTTGTTTCTCCTAACTCAGCAAGTCCAACACCGAATCCTGAACGTGTATCAATTTTTTCTGTAAATGTATATTCTTTTAATCCCATCTTAATAATCCCCTAAAGTTTCTTCGTTTTGTGCTAATCCAGTTGCTAATTGCTCGTCGTTTGGTGCTTTACCATGCCATGCATGTGTATGCATCATAAAATCTACGCCATTCCCCATAACAGTATGCAACAGAACAGCTACGGGTTTTTGCTTTCCACTAGCGGCTTTTGCTGCTTCCATACCTTTAACAACGGATTCAAGGTCATTTCCTTTTTCTACTTCAATAACAACCCAACCAAATGTTTCAAGTTTTGGGCGTAAGTCGCCTAGTGGTAGTACATCGTCGGTACTGCCATCAATTTGTTGTTTGTTGTAGTCAATTGTAGAAATAAGATTATCAATGCCTTTGGCACCTGCATATAAAATAGCTTCCCAATTTTGTCCTTCTTGTAACTCGCCGTCACCGTGTAGGCTGTAAACCGTATGCGCATCTCCATTCAATTTTTTTGTTTCAGCTGCGCCAATGGCAACAGACATACCTTGACCAAGCGATCCAGAGGCAATACGTACGCCAGGAAGACCTTCGTGGGTAGTGGGATGTCCTTGTAACCTTGAATCTAATTTTCTAAAGGTAGCAAGCTCAGCTACAGGAAAGAAACCACTTCGTGCTAGCGTGCTGTAAAAGACGGGAGATATATGTCCGTTTGACAAAAAGAAGAGGTCTTCATTTTTTCCGTCCATATCAAAATCTGTGGAATACTCCATCACGTGGTTGTACAGGGTAACAAAAAATTCTGCACAGCCCAATGAGCCACCAGGGTGACCGGAATTAACTTGGTGAACCATACGTAAAATATCGCGGCGAACTTGCGGTACAAGTTGTTGAAGCGTCTCTAATGATGCCATTTGAATAATTTTGCACAAAAATATACGATTGCCACCAAGCAATCATTATAAAATCAAATTAATTATAAACCAATATTCAAAAAAATGTTCTAAATCTAACCGCAAAGGGTTGCGTATATTTGGCAGGTGAAATTTTCCTTAGAAAAAACAGATTTAGACTCAAAAGCGAGGGCAGGGGTACTTACCACTGATCATGGGACCATTGAAACACCAATCTTTATGCCGGTTGGTACTGCGGCGACTGTAAAAGGTGTGCATCAGCAAGACTTGGCGCAAGACGTGAACCCGGATATCATTTTAGCCAATACATATCATTTATACTTACGCCCTACGACTTCTATTTTGGAGCAGGCTGGAGGCATTCATTCGTTTATGCATTGGGACAGGCCCATATTGACAGACAGCGGCGGTTATCAGGTATATTCATTGTCAGACAACCGAAAAATTACGGAAAAAGGCGTTACGTTTAAATCGCATATAGACGGTTCAAAGCATGTGTTTACACCCGAATATGCGATTGATATCCAGCGTACTATAGGAGCAGATATCATCATGGCGTTTGACGAGTGTACACCCTATCCGTGTCCATACGACTATGCCAAAAATTCGATGCATTTGACACACCGTTGGTTGGTGCGATGTCAAGAGCATTTTTCTAAAACCGAGCCCAAATATGGCTATCAGCAAACGCTTTTTCCCATTGTTCAGGGAAGTGTTTATACCGATTTACGCGAACAGTCTGCGGAATTTATTGCCAACACGAATGCCCCTGGAAATGCCATTGGTGGTTTGTCTGTGGGCGAGCCCGCCGATGAAATGTACGCTATGTCAGATGCGGTTTGTGCTATTTTACCAGAAGACAAACCACGCTATCTAATGGGTGTTGGAACGCCTATAAATATTTTGGAAAACATTGCGTTAGGGGTTGATATGTTTGATTGTGTTATGCCGTCGCGAAATGCACGGAATGGAATGCTTTTTACTTCCGAAGGGACGATTAATATCAAAAACAAAAAATGGGAAAATGACTTTTCACCCATCGACCCCAACGGAGCAAGCTTTGTAGACACTGCTTATAGCAAAGCCTATTTACGCCATTTGTTTGCCGCGAACGAATTGCTTGGAAAACAGTTGGCAACGCTACATAATTTATCTTTTTATTTGTGGTTGGTTCGCGAGGCAAGAAAACATATTTTAGCTGGTGACTTTGCATCGTGGAAAAACACCATGGTACGCCAAATGGACAAACGTCTCTAATCATGAAGTTATTAGATCGCTACATTATACAGAAGTATTTAGGCACGTTCGTTGTCATGTTGGGGATGTTTATTCCCATAAGTGTACTGGTTGACTTATCTCAAAAGATTGATAAATTTAAGCAGTACGAACTCACGCAATCTGAAATTTTATCGCATTATTACGATTTTGTTTGGGTGTTTGGATATACGCTTTTCCCTATATTTTTGTTCTTATCTGTAATTTGGTTTACGTCAAAACTGGCAAGTAATACAGAGGTCATTGCCATTCTATCTTCAGGGGTGTCGTTTTACCGCTATTTACGCCCCTTTGTTATGGCAGCCGCATTTATTGCTGTATTGGCGTTTGGTGCAAGTATGTTTTGGGTACCCAATGCAAGCGAACGCTACAATGAGTTTGAATATACCTATATCAACAAAAGACAAAAAGTTAGGCTTACAGAAAACATCTATAAGCAGTTGAGCGATAACGATTTTGTGTACTTAAGTAATTATAATTCCAATAGAAAAATAGGCTATAATTTTTCCTGGGAACACTTTGAAGGCGATGTTTTACAATATAAAATTAAAGCGCAGAACATTAGGTGGGTTGAAAAAGACAGCCTGTATAGACTTTCACAGTATTTTCAACGCAGTATTATTGATGATACCGAAATCATTCGAAAAGAATCTAGGTTAGACACGCTGTTTAATTTTGATTTAGATGAATTAGTCCCTGTTACCTACAAAGCACAGACCCTTAACTTTTTTGAGCTCAACGATTATATTGATGTAGAACGGGAAAATGGAAGCCCATTAATCAATCATCATATATTGGTACGCCACAAACGCTGGGCAATTCCAATTTCTGCTTTTATACTAACGCTGATTGCCGTAGCGGTTGCATCGTTCAAAAAGCGTGGTGGTATGGGAGTCAATCTTGCCATGGGCATTATTTTGGCATTCTTGTATATTTTTTTCGATAAGATTTTTGAGGTGATGGTAGAGAAATCAAACTTTACTCCTTGGATAGCCGCTTGGACTCCCAATGTAATTTTTGCGTTGTTATCAATCTATTTGTTGCGCTATGCAAAAAGATAAATTACTCAGTACACTTCACTTCCATTTTATTGTTGTCATTTTTGGATTTACAGCTGTTTTAGGTGCACTAATTAGCGTTTCAGCAATTCCGCTGGTGTGGTATCGTATGACGCTTGCGACTTTAGGTTTGGGATTGGTGCTTTCGCTTCGTAAACAGTCGTTTCGAATTTCCAAAACAATTGCTTGGGTTGCCATTGCTAGTGGTGTACTTATAGCCTTTCATTGGATCACGTTTTTTGCTGCGGTCAAGGTTTCAAATGTATCTATAACGCTTTCGGTATTTTCTTCAGGGGCCTTTCTTACCTCGTTGTTAGAACCTATTTTTTACAAACGAAAAGTAATAGGGTATGAAGTCCTTTTTGGCTTATTAGTCGTTGTTGGATTGGTTTTGGTTTTGGGCGCTGATGCTACTCATGTTAAGGGATTTATTTATGCGGGAATTTCGACTGTTTTAGCTGTTTTATTTACATTGCTTAATGGCAAATTTGTAAGCAAAACCAATCCTTATATATTATCTTTTTATGAGCTTTTGGTTGGGGCGCTAGTAGTTTCTGTTCTTTTAGCTGCTCAGGGTGCATTTACAGCTTCTTTCTTTGAGATTTCCGCTCAAGATTTATTTTGGTTGGCAATTCTCGCATTTGTTTGTACGTCTTATGCTTTTGTTATTTCGGTAGTGGTCATGCGTCACCTTACGCCTTATTCAATCATGTTAGGAATTAATATGGAGCCTGTTTACGGAATTGCATTGGCATATGTCATTTTTGGTGAAAAGGAATCGATGCCTTCTTCTTTTTACATCGGTGTTTTATGTATTTTATCTGCTGTGATAGCAAATGGGGTACTTAAGCTAAGGCGCACAAAAAAAGCAAAACAAATAGGCACTCAGATATCAAAATAAGTATATTTGCTTTTGTATAACAACGACACTATGGAGTATTTGGACTTTGAGCAACCTATAAAAGAGTTAGAAGATCAACTACAAAAATGCGAACTAATTGGTAACGAAAGCGATGTTGATGTTACGGATACCTGCGCTAAAATATCAGAGCGTTTAGTAGACTTAAAGAAAGAAATTTACGGCAACCTTTCCGCATGGCAGCGCGTACAGGTGTCGCGTCATCCGTCTAGACCCTATACCTTAGATTACATAAACGCCTTGACAAAAGGCAGCTTCTTGGAGCTTCACGGCGACAGAACTGTCAAAGACGATAAGGCTATGATTGGCGGTTTGGGAAAAATTGGCGATCAAAGTTTTATGTTTATCGGGCAGCAAAAAGGATACAATACCAAAACCCGCCAATACCGAAATTTTGGAATGGCGAATCCTGAAGGCTATCGCAAAGCACTTCGTTTAATGAAGTCGGCAGAAAAATTTGATATTCCCGTAGTTTGTTTTGTAGACACTCCTGGTGCCTACCCTGGATTAGAAGCCGAAGAGCGTGGACAGGGCGAAGCCATTGCGCGTAATATTTTGGAAATGTCTCGGCTAAAAGTACCCATTATTGTGGTTATTATTGGGGAAGGAGCTTCTGGAGGAGCCCTTGGAATAGGTGTGGGCGACCGCATATTTATGCTTGAGAACACCTGGTATTCGGTAATTTCTCCTGAATCGTGTTCTTCTATTTTATGGCGCAGTTGGGAGTATAAAGAACAAGCTGCTGAGGCATTAAAACTTACGGCTAAGGACATGAAGCGTCAAAAATTGATTGACACTATTGTTAAAGAACCATTGGGTGGAGCGCACACAGACAGAAACGCTATGTTTGAAACCGTTCGCAAAACCATTTGCAAGACTTTTACAGAGCTTAAAGACAAGCCCGCAAACGAATTGGTACAAGAACGCATGGACAAATTCTTTGCCATGGGCGTTTACAGCGAATAATGTTTGGCTTATGAACAAAAATGCGCATTTATTAACCGCGCTTTTGTTTGTTAGTTTTTTCCGATCTCCCAATTAATGTTACACTTTTAATGTAGTTTAGTGTCGTGGAAAAAAAGAACCCTACATCCCCGTCAATAGTATCACCTGCAACGGTAGTTCCGTTGGAGCGTGGCAAGCTACCACCTCAAGTTGTTGACTTTGAGGAAGTGGTGCTAGGCGCCATGATGATTGACAAAAAAGGGGTAGATGAAGTCATTGATATTTTACTACCAGATGCATTTTATCGCGAAGCGCACCAGCATATTTTTTCCGCAATGGTCAAATTGTTTGAAAACTCAGAACCCATTGACCTGTTAACGGTATCGGCACAACTCAAAAAAGATTCGAAGCTCAACCAAGTTGGAGGCGATTTTTATTTGATTCAGCTTTCCAAAAAGGTGTCTTCCTCTGCGCACATTGAATACCACGCACGTATTATTCTTCAGAAATACATTCAGCGGAGTTTGATTAAAATATCTAGTGAAATTATTGAAGAAGCCTACGATGAGACGAAAGATGTTTTTGATATGCTTGACAAAGCCGAATCAAAGCTCTACGAAGTATCACAAGGGAACTTAAAATCGTCAACGACGACTGCGCAAAACCTTGTAATTCAAGCAAAGAAAAAAATTGAAGAAATTGCCAATCAAGAAGGAATGAGTGGTGTT
>JAACDD010000106.1 GCA_009937085.1 Bacteroidota bacterium | reverse complement strand
GTTTGAAAACCCTGCATGACCTGCAGCGCCTGTTGGAAAGGTTAAGCTTTGCACATGCGTTGTGCCATCAAATACTCCCTCATAAATTGGGTATGAGGTTGTCTGCCCAAAAGCAAACGTAGCACAAAGCGCAATTAAAAAAGTAAAAATATATTTCATGATAAATAGGTTTAAAATTATTATATCAGCAATGTAGGCACTTTCACATTACGATATTCCAATTAAAACCTATACATAATCTATACATTTACAATAAAAAGCCGATAAAATTATTTAAATATTAATAAAACAAAAAAATAGCTAATTTATTTAAATTATCCATAATTTTTGAAAAGGGCAATTTGGCTTTGGTTTTGGGCATAAAAAAACCCCGCCATTTGGCGGGGTTTATGATAGTTAGTAAACGTGGTTGTGTACTTACTTCACTAACTTGGTTGTTAGTTCTTGGTCACCAGCTTTTAGTGAAACAAGGTAAAGCCCTTTGTTCAAGTTTGCTACATCTAAGCTAAATGCAGAAGCATTAGGCGCAGCACGCAATACCTCGCGTCCTGTAAGATCAAAGATGCTTACTTGGTCAACCGAAACACCAGCGCTTACGTTAAGCGTATTTTGAACGGGGTTCGGGTATACATAAATTTCCGATTCATTCAGCTCACCAATACTAAGCGGAGTTCCTTTCGCAAAATACCAGTTGTCAATGTAGAATGTACCTCCATTTGTTGTAGGGTCAATCAAGAACTGAGTCACAGTCGAGAGATCAATGTTAGCGGTATTCTGTGCATTAAGATCAACTTCAATAGTCTGCCAACTTCCAGGAACAACATTACCTAAGTCAAGAAGAACTTCTTGGCTATCGTTAGTGTCAACTAATTTTACAAACAATTTTGCACCAACAGCATCTTGAGCTGTCCAATAGTCAATATACATTTTCTCCATTTGTGAAAGATCGATACCTCCATACTGTGTAACAGACGCAAAGTTCATACTTGCCATTTTCCAAATGTTATTACCATTAATTGGATAATCTGTAACAGTAGCTTCAGACCATGAAGGAAAATATTCACCAAGCGCCACAGCTGTGTAAGAATCACTGTAAAAGGAAACTACATCTGAAGTATTTCTTGATGGAGGTACGGTAGATGCAGCAGCAGGCATTCCAATAAAGAACGAAACCGTGTATGTTGTTGTTGTTGTTCCATCAGCAGCAGTAACGACAACAGTCGCATCACCAGGAATAGCAGTAGCTTGTGTAATAACAGCTGAAGCACTGGTGTCTGTTGTAGTCGCAGCTGTAATTTGTGGAATTGTTGTTGTGCCTTCAACAAGAGGTACAGTATAAGATGTTGAAGCTCCAAATCCGCTAATAGTTGCACCATCAACAGTTAAGTCGCTAAGTGTAGCGTCAGTACCGACAGCTGTTGGCTCTTTCCAGAAATAAATGTTATCAAGATATATGCTTTCACCAGTTCCACCAGCAAATTTCATTTGATTCACTGAACTAAAATTAACAGCTGTAAAACTAGTTACAGGGATATCAACACTGCTCCATGATCCTGGTGTAGTCGATATATCTACTAAAGTCTCACCAGAACCAATTGGCGTTACTTGATATGTGTTTGTGTCATCTGAAGCTACCCAAATATCAAGGTGTAAATACTCCATTGCCGACATATCTGTAGCATCAAATTCTGTACCTTGATAGTTAAAGTTTGAATATACCATTGCTTGGTTACCATCTCCTGGATCAAAGTTTGTGCTAACACTTCCTGTTTGACCCCAACCTGGATTGTAGTTAGTAACATTAATATTGGTATATGTGTCGCTAAATATAGATATAACATCTGCTCCATCTTTAGTAGGTGCTGCAGGTGAGGTTGTAGGTTGCGAAGGAACTGGAATAGCAGAACCTTGAGCTGCAGTTAAATCATCAACATAAGCAGTGTATGCCGCAGTAATGTTTAATGCCCCGGCAGCATCGACAGATGTGCGGATGGCCAATTCGCTCCATTCTCCTGTAGCGCCTGTAAATGTAAACGAAAGCGTTTCCCATCCAGATCCAGAGTGAGCTACTGTATTAGCCGCATCATCAATTGTAGCTTGACCACTTAGGCCACCTTGAATAATTCCTCTTAAGTGTATTGCAGTAGTTGAATAGACCTTCAAACTTACTGTTTGATTTGCTGTCAGATCCATGTAATGGCTTTGCGGTCTCATGAAAATACCTTTCCATTCATTGCCATCAGCAGTGACAGTCACTTGTCGAACTGTGTTATTGGAGTCAACAGGACCAGCAACAGCAGTATTTGCTGTGGTTTGACCTTCACCAAAACCTCCGTAAACGTCAGCTGTAGAGTTATTAGATAAATTAGAGAAGTCTTGTAACAAAACCTGCGAATGGGAAATGAAGGCCCCAAAAACAAATAATGTCAGATAAGTAAATAAATGTTTCATAATTTTAAATTTATTCAAATATATACTTGCATATTATCAAATTCAGAAATTATATCACTACATAATATCTACATGGTAATAAAGCGTTATTGGAATTGCCAATCTGTTAATAGGGCATTAATCGTGTTAACAAAACGTAAAATGTTTAAACACGATGAAACATATAAAGTCTAGTTTATGTCAATTCTCCAAAAAAAGCTAAAAAAGTATGAGCAGGACAAAAAACAACATCAAAAGTCTTTTGTAAATGTAAAATAGGATGTAGGTTTGCATTATATTTAAATAGTCTAAATAATAATAAAAACCTCCAAATCATGTATAAAAGCCTACTTCATTTTCCCATACAATGCAGCGTATTAAACATTACTTTTGCCTGCGTTATGAAACTTTTGTTGTACTTTATTGGTGTATTTACTGCATTTAATGCGTCTGCACAGTATACCGTAACTGGGGTTGTCATGGACAGTCAGCAACCACTCACAGGAGCAACCGTATATCATGCACCTTCCAAAACAGGCATACTAACAACTGATACCGGGACTTTTTTGTTAAACATAGCTTCCGCGCCCAAAACCATTGTAGTATCATTTACAGGCTTTGAGCCAAAAATAATTCCCGTTCATTTCAACAATACTTTTACCCTTGACTTGGGTAGTATTACACTTGCTCCCGATGCGTCACTGGAAGAAGTAGTGGTTTCGGGCACCCTAAAACCCATATCAAAACGTGAAAGCGCCGTCCCGGTAGAGGTTTATGGCCCAGCTTTTTTTGAATCCAATCCCAGTGCTTCCGTTTTTGAGTCGTTGCAAAATATTAACGGCGTCCGTCCGCAGCTAAATTGTAACGTATGTAACACAGGCGATATCCATATTAATGGACAAGAAGGCGCCAATACCATGATGCTTATTGACGGATTGCCAATCGTCAGCGGATTGTCAACCGTTTACGGATTATCAGGAATTCCACAAGCGCTTATAGATCAATTGGAAGTCATAAAAGGCCCTGCCTCAACGCTGTATGGCTCGGAAGCGATTGGAGGAGTGATTAACTTAATTACCAAAACTCCGGATCGTTCACCTGCTTTTTCTGTGGAGTCTTTTGCTTCGGGATGGGGCGAAAGCAATACCGACTTGGGCGCACGCTACCGCCTTGGTACTAACAGCGCAGGACTATTAGGCGTAAATTATTTCAATTACACCAACCCCATAGACAACAACGGCGACAACTTTACCGACCTTACCTTACAAAATCGCATCTCTGTTTTTAACAAACTCGACCTCAATGCGTTTAGCATCGCAACGCGCTATTTGCACGAGGAGCGTTGGGGTGGCGAAATGAATTGGACACCCGCGTTTCGAGGCGGAACGGAACGTTACGGCGAAAGTATTTACACCCGCCGTTGGGAAGTGTTTGGCGCATATACCATTTCACCAGATGCCTATATTCAGTACAGCTTTAACGACCACGACCAAAACTCAGTGTATGGCGCTACCGAATTCTTGGCACAGCAACGCATCGGCTTTGTACAAGCTGTATTGGATCAACACCTTGGAGCAGTTCCGCTAACACTTGGACTTACGTATCGCTACACGATGTACAACGACAATAGCCCCGCCACAGCAAATAAAGAACACACCCATTTGCCTGGAGTTTTTGTACAAACCACACTAAATTCTGGCCCAAATGTACAATGGCTTTTAGGCACTAGATTGGATTACAACAGCCGTTATGGCACGATCCTAACCCCTCGTTTAAACATAAAATTTGTGCGTACAAGTAGTGAGATTTTTCGTCTTGGTATCGGTTCGGGCTACCGTGTAGTAAATGTCTTCACGGAAGACCATGCAGCACTTACCGGTTCTAGAGACGTAATATTTGTTGACGCGCTAAAACCCGAACGTTCATGGAACGCCAATCTAAATTGGACCAAAGACATCTATGCCAAACAAGGCTATATCTTAAACATAGACGCCAGTTTATTTTACACCTATTTTGACAACAAAATTTTACCTGACTACGATATTGACCCACAGAAAATTGTATACGCTAACCTAGATGGATACGGTGTGACGCAAGGGGCAACACTCAACCTTCGCGGGGTGTTTCCAAGCGGTATTCAGTTTAATGCTGGAGCTACTTGGATAGACGCCCATATCAAAGAAAATGGGATAAAAGAACGTCCTTATTTTACCGAGAAACTTACGGGAACGTACCAACTTTCCTACACACTTGCGAATACACGTGGAACGTTTGATCTTTCTGGGAATGTGATTAGCCCCATGCGATTACCATTATTAGGCGATGAAGATCCTCGCGACCCCAATAGCCCGTGGATACATATATTAAACGTGCAATACACACACAATTGGGGCGCTTTGGAAGTATTTGGTGGGCTGAAAAACATACTCGACTTTACACCGCCAGCAAACAGTATAGCCGCTGCGGACAATCCATTTAGTGATGATTTTGACCCTACCTATGTATATGCTTCCAACCAAGGAAGGCGTATGTTTTTGGGTATGCGTTGGCTGTTAAATTAACTTTTTACCAAAGCACTTATTTCTTTAGCAAGCGCAACGTCAAGGTCAGTAACAGCATTGTGATCGTGTGTAAATAATCGAACTTTTACCCTATTGTAGCTGTGCTGCCAATCGGGATGATGATGCAAACGCTCTGCTACTTCTGCGACCTGTGTCATAAAAGCAAAAGCGGTTTTAAAATCAGAAAAAATAAAAGTAGCCTCAAGGGCGTCGGACTGCCATTTCCAATCGGAACCTACATTTCCTAATGCACCAGAAAAGTTTTCAGCGGTGTAATACTCCATTACACTTCACAGCTCATATCTGCGCCACAGCATTGCGGCGATTTGATTTTTCCTTCGCAAGAAGGGCATTGTGAAATTTGTACTTCAGTACCATTGTCTAAAGATAAAAACCCATTTTCTAAAGGCACATCACATTTTCCACAAGTGGCTTTTACGGCCATGCCGCACTGGTTGCATTCGTATGTTATCATAATATTTTGTTATGCTGTTTGAATATAAAGATACGGTTTTTCCTATTCGATACGATATAAAGCCGTCGTATGGTTTTCAAAAAGTGCCTTTTGGCTTGTTACTTTTTGTATGTTTTCAAAAGCATCTAAATCTTGTCCTTCAGGATGATTGGTTAAAAGATAAAAACCATGAAAGTTAGCGGTATCGTTAAGGTTGTCAATGACTTCAAAAGTCTGTTGAAAAGCAAACGGAAAGGCAGCGTCCATGCGTTTATACACAACCACCTTCGCATTTTTTGGTAAGGCCTTAGCAACTACGGTTGTGGGTAAGGCATTTGTAAGTTGGGGATAGATAAATCCGTGTAAAACAAATAGTAATACACCCCACGAAAATGCCACTGTGAGTAAAAAAGCAGGGGTCTTTTTTCGGATGTAAAGTAACAAACCTAACAATGTGCCAACGGCAGTTGGTACCAGTCCAAAGGCCAAATGCTGATAGGGCTGTAGGGCCTTTTCTATCCCTAATCCGATAAACGCCGCTACTGGCAGTGCAATGCCAATAAGTACAAGCAATACCATGCTAATCCAACTCCATTTGGTAAAACCGACAGTCATTTTTTTGGTAAAAAACGCCCCTAAAAGCAGTGCCAAAAATGCATAACACGGCATGGTGTAATTGGGTAATTTTGTAGAAGCAATACTAAAGAACAAGATAAAAACGCCAGCTACGCAGGCTGCAAAAACCAATGCGGTATTTGTGCGTTCGCGCCATGCATGACGAAACGCTTGTGGAATAAAAAAGGAGAAGGGTAATAAGCCTAGAAGTACAAATCCCCAAGTAACCAAAAAGCTACCGCCATGCCCTTCCATAGGCGCAGAAAACCGACTGATATTGTGTTCAAAAAAGAAGCCTTGCGTCCAAAGCCCGTTGGTTTTGAGATGCACCTGCCAAAACCATGGCACCACCAAAATCGCAATACCCAAAAGCCCTAAAACAGGGTAGTAGCGGAAGGAGTTTTTTAACTCTTTTTGCAACACCAAAAACAAGCCAACCGAAAGCCCGGGCAATGCAATAGCAACAGGCCCTTTGCTAAGGGCTCCCAATGCCAAAAAGAAATAAAACAACACCAAGTACAACTGCTTTTTGGTTGCATAAAAATGATAAAAACTAAAGAGTCCAAGGGTTACAAAGGCAATCAAATAGGGGTCTGGAACAGCGAGGTGAAACTCTTGCATAAAGAAGAAGGACCCCACCAAAATGACCATGGTCGTTTGTGCCACAGCCTTTCCTAAGTGTTTGCGCGCAAATCCAAAGGTTGCCAACAGCGTGATAAAGCCCATTACCGCCGAAAAAAATCGTGCGCCCAAAACGGTAGTGCCAAACAATTTGAATCCCAACAGCATAAAATAATAATGCAGGGGCGGTTTGTCTGTGCGGAGTTCGCCATTAAATTTAGGCACCCAATAATCGCCACTTGCCCACATTTCTCTCGCAGCTTCAGCATTTTTAGCCTCATCCAAAATACTAATCGGATAGGCGTTTATAAAGGTAAAACTGACTAATGCTGCCACGAATACGGCAAAAATCCAGGCTTTTTGGTTGTTTTCTAAAGAGAATTTCATCAACTCATTGGGTTCTTAGTACCTTTGTAAAAATAGCGCATAAATGTCGAATACAACTGCTTTGCTTTCACTTGTTGTTCCTGTCTTTAACGAGGAGGAAAATATTCCATTACTCACGGATCGAATTTGTACGGCGCTCAACGGATATACCTTTGAGCTTATTTATGTTGATGATTGCTCCACAGATGCCACACGAGCAGCGATAAAAAAAATGAACAATCCGAAAGTAGTTTTGGTAGAATTGAAAAAAAACTACGGGCAAAGCCTTGCCATGGCAGCAGGATTTGATGTGGCGCAAGGCGAATATGTAGTTACTTTAGATGGCGACATGCAAAACGATCCCGATGACATTCCGGCAATGCTCACAAAATTGATTGACGAAGATTGGGATGTGGTTACAGGCGTTCGTCAGAAAAGACAAGACTCTAAACTCAAAACCATTCCTTCCAGAATTGCAAATTTGATTATTCGCAGCACAACCAAACTCGACATTCAAGATCAAGGCTGTGCCCTAAAAGTATTTACCAAAGAAACCGCCAAAAACTTAAACCTGTACGGAGAAATGCACCGCTTTATCAACCTTGCTGCATTTTTGGACGGCGCGCGAATTTCCGAAGTCCCTGTGCGTCACCACGCAAGGCAATTTGGCGTTTCTAAATACGGATTGGGTAGGACGTTTAAAGTAATAAACGACTTGCTTCTCATCTTATTTCAACGAAAATTTTTGCAAAAACCCATTTACTTTTTCGGCAATATCGGACTGGCATTGTTTGGTTCGGGGGCGTTATTGGGGCTGTATTTTGTAGCACTTAAATTGATGGGCGAAGACATTTGGGGACGACCACTACTTATTTTGGCGGTGTTGCTTATTGTGGTAGGCGTACAGTTTTTTAGTATCGGAATTTTATATGATTTGTTGATGAAAACGTACTTTGAGTCCCAAGATAAAAAGCCGTTTCGTGTGCGTAAAGTTTCTCGCTTCGATGCGTAAGCAACTACTTAAATGGATACAATTAGGCGTAAGTGCCCTATTTGTGTATTTATTTTTAAAACAACTTGATTTAAGCGCATTGGCAACGGTCATATTTGATGTGCATTGGGGGTTTTTGATTTTGGCATTGGTCTTTTTTGTGCTGTCACAATACCTGTCCTCATGGCGTTTGTTGGGTGTTTTAAATCACTTTTCATTTAGCTTGCAACCGAGTTCCAATCATCGTCTATATGTGTTGGGGATGTTTTATAACTTCTTCCTGCCGGGCGGGATTGGCGGTGATGCCTACAAGGCACTAAAGCTGCACAAAACCTTTGATTGGTCTTGGAAAAAAACAGGCAAAGCATTGGTACTAGACCGCGCAATTGGTTTGGGCGCGTTATTGTGTTGTGTCCTCCTCCTAGACCCGAAACGCATACTGCCCATTGCTTTTGGTTGGCGCATTCCAATTTTAATAGCGCTTATTTTTATAGGATATTATGCAGCAGAGCTAATTTTCAAAAGCAAAGCGGTTTACAGCAAAACCTTGCTATGGAGTTTTGCGGTGCAGTTGATGCAGTTGCTAAGTGTTGTATGCATTGTTTTGGCTTTGGGTGTTGAGGTTGCATTCATCCAACCCTTGCTGCTTGTTTTCTTGCTTTCCTCAGTAGCCGCTATCGTGTCTTTTGCTGGACTTGGAGTTCGCGAATTTTTATTTTTGCAAAGTGGCAGCTGGCTTGCCATATCTCCTGAACTATCCGCTGCAGTTGGTGTTTGGTTTACACTACTTACCGCTGCGGTATCGTTTTTGGGAATTTACTACATGCTTTTTGATAAACGGCTTCGCCTTACTCTTGGTAGTACGCATGAAACCACGCCACAAAATGACGCAACCCCTTCTTAAGCGGTGTGTGTCCAATAGTACCAATATGTTCTTCCAATGCACTTACGTCTGCATGTGTTCTGTACACATCGCCGGGCTGCATGGGTTTGTTTTGACGAATAAAGGTTTTTCCAGCAATCTGCTCCATCAATTGGATAAACTCCTCCAAAATAATAGGCTGTGCATTTCCGATATTGAATAAACGATAGTTCGGACAAAGCGCTTCGTTATCCTTTTCAAGTAATTTTAATATGGCAGCCGCTATATCGCCCACATAAGTAAAATCACGCTGTAAGTCCCCGTTATTAAACACTTGAATGGGCTTATCTGAAAGCAAGGCATTTAAAAACAGCATAGGTGCCATATCGGGTCTTCCCCAAGGTCCATAGACAGTAAAAAAGCGCAACCCTGTGGTATTTAGTCCATACAAATGGCTGTAGGTATGCGCCATAAGTTCATTGGCTTTTTTGGTTGCCGCATACATACTAATGGGATGATCAACACGATCATTTTCGCTATAAGGCACTTTGGTTTGATTGCCATACACAGAACTACTCGAAGCGTAATATAGGTGCTTGATGTTGTGTCTTCTGCTGACATCTAGTATGTTAAAAAAACCATTGACATTGGTGGTTACATATGCTTCGGGTTGTTGTAGTGAATACCGAACACCAGCTTGTGCTGCCAAATGAATAACAATATCAAACTGCTCCTGCTCAAAGAGGCGATTGATTTTTTTTAAATTGACGATATCTAATCGTTCAAAGCGAAAACTACCTTGCAACGACGGACTTAATTGATCTAATTGGGTAAGTCGTGCTTCTTTTAAACTTACGGAATAGTAGCTGTTCATATTGTCAATACCAACAACTTCGTAGCCGCTCTCAACGAGCAATTTGCTTACGTGATATCCGATAAACCCAGCAGCGCCGGTGACTAAAATTTTATTCATCTTTTTTTTTCTGTTTACTGAAAATTCGATTCGAAATCCAATCCCCACCCCAAACGCAAATTAAGCCTAGTAGCACTCCTGCAAAAACATCGGCGACAAAATGCTGAAACAAAAATACACGAGAATAGCCTACTACCAATACAGCAGCATAAAGCAATATGCGTTTATAGGATTGTTGCACATAGCGCATCAGGAAAAACCCATAGGTAGCTGCAGATGCCGTATGCCCAGACGGAAAGGAACGAAATCGATGAAAAGACAAGGAAAAATCATCCGGATTCCAAGCTTGCGGGAGTGTAGTAAAATGCGCAATGGGCCTAGTTACATCTGGAAAAATAAGTTGCTTAAACACATATATCCCAATTCCCATAAGCGCAGAAACGATTAAAAAATTGATGAGTTCTGGTTTTAGTAGTAGATTTTTTTTGGCAGCAATAACCCATACCAAACCAAAAATGATAAGTGCAAACCAACCATCACCCATAAAAGTAATGATGTTAAATAGTGGAAAAAGTTCTGGAGCAACGAATAAATTAAAGGGAAGCTCTAATGTTCCTCTACCTGCAAATGCCAAAGGCAACAACAGCAAGTGCAGTGCCCCAAAAAAAAGTAAGTATTTGGACGAACGTGCTGCAGAAAGAAGGCGTATAAATTGCATTGTTGCAAATATAGCATCAAATTATACTGTAAATTTGTACCTCTATGAAAAAGATAATTATTGTTGGCTCAGGATTTTCTTCCTTATCTGCAGCATGCTATTTGGCAAAAAAGGGACATAAGGTAGAAGTACTTGAAAAAAATGATTCTTTGGGCGGGCGCGCACGCCAGTTTAAAAAAGATGGGTTTACTTTTGATATGGGACCTTCGTGGTATTGGATGCCCGATGTGTTTGAATCCTTCTTTGCAGATTTTGGCAAGCAGGTTTCCGATTATTATCAATTAGACCGATTATCACCTGGATATCAAGTTGTTTTTGGTAAAGACGATGTATTTCCCGTTGAGGACAGCATTGCTAAAATTGCAGCGCGATTCGATGAAATTGAACCCGGTAGTGGCGCTAGGTTAGAGCGATTTTTAGCTAAAGCACGCAATAATTACGACATAGCCGTAAAAGATTTGGTCTATCGCCCTGGTGTTTCACCTCTTGAGTTGGTGACCCCACAAACAGTCCGTAAAGTCGGTTTATTTTTTACCAATATTCGCAAGCAAGTTGAGCAGCAGTTCAAAAACCCTAAGCTGCGTTCGTTATTGCAATTTCCAGTATTATTTTTGGGCGCAAAACCCGAAAGCACACCTGCTTTCTACAACTTTATGAATTATGCCGATTTTGGCTTAGGTACTTGGCACCCAAAAGGGGGGATGTATCAAATTGTGGATGGGATGGTTACGCTTGGAAAATCGTTGGGCGTCACGTATCACACCAGCCATGGGGTAGATGAAATTTTACTGAACGACGGTAAAGCATGCGGGGTGCGTGTTGG
>JAACDD010000105.1 GCA_009937085.1 Bacteroidota bacterium | reverse complement strand
TCTATTCCAACATATTGACACATTTGACCTACTTTTTCTTCCAAGGTCATTCGTGACATCAAATCAGCCACGCGGCTATCAACATCAACACTAGGGTTTAAATATATTGGGCTATTGTTTTGTCCAAAAACAACATAACTTATAATTAAAATAAACAGTTTCAATTTCATAATTACTTTAATATCAATTCATTATCAGGATTAAGAATGGCTTCTCTAAGCGCAAAATACGCTGGCTTGGGGTTGCGATTTTGATTAAAAATAAAACGGTACATATCGTGGTGCTTTCCTTTTAAACCATCTACCATGCCCCAAGTGTTATAGGTGACAACGCCTTGATTTCGTTTAGAAAGCAACACTTTAAAGATGTTAGCATACGCATCTGCCTGTTCTTTAAGGGCTTGTTGACTTTGCACAGAATCCCAAATTTTATAATCAATTTCTGTAACATGAAAATCCAATCCATTTTGGTGCGCCCAATCGATTAAGGAAGCAAAGTATTTCAGTTGTTTTTTATCTAGTGCAAGAGGTTTATTACTTCTTAGATGGGCTTGCCAGCCCAAACCATCAACTCGATAGCCTTTCTTTTTGAGGTACACTATGGTTTCCTTCACTTTTTCCCACATTTTGGGCTCCATGCCGCCGTGCTGATTAAAGACCAAACTCTTTTTGGTGGCGTATTTATTAGCAATCTCAAATGCTCTTGTGATATATAATGGCACATCGTTTTCATCTCTGCCAATTTGTTCCCATGGGTTTTCCCATAGCGTCACTCCAGGTTTCTCTTCAAACCAATTTCCTTCTGGAGTGATGGTTTCATTCACAACATCCATCCATTTTACAGAAGGTTCTTTATTCATGCGTTTGCAAAGCGCAGTAAAGTACTCCTCCATATTCTTTTCTAATTCCCCTTTAGTTCGGTTATCTGCTTTTGCCCAATGCGAAGCTTGAGGACTAATCGGGCCGTGGATACGTAAGGTGATGTCGTGCTTATCTGCAAAGTCAAGATAATCATCAACCAAGCGCCAATCCCAAACACCGGGTTTTGGGTGAATGCGCGCTTGCTTGGCACAATTTTCAGGTGTTGAATAAGTAAATTCGTCTAAGAATAAATCGGAAACCTTCGTGTTTAGTTGTCTATGGTTAAGGGTTGCGCCAACGTAAACCCGTTCAGAATCATATCCATTGCTGGCTAATAAGTCTTTTATCCCACTACTATCCTTTTTTACCAGCGGCTTTGGTTGTGATTCTGGACTTGATGTTGTTATTGGCGATAAGAAAGCCAACGCTTTCTTTTTAAGTTCAGTGTAGATTTCTGCATAACCATCTAATCCAATATGATTTTTTGTTTCTAAAGGGTCTGTGCTATAGTCAAACAATTCTTCTTGAACAATGTCCTTATCGTTAACTTTTTGACCAATCTTAGTTTTGTCTATCCAAAGTGTATAGCGGTGCGAAGCCGTTCTAAAGCTATACCCCATTTTTTGACTTCTTGGGTATTGGCTAACGGCAAAATCTTTGACAGACTGCTGCTGCCCCATCATAAGGGGTAACAACGAAGTGCCGTCTAGATTTGTCGCAGATGTAATTTGCGCCATATCTGTCAACGTTGGAAAAACATCCACAAACTCAGCTGGTGAGATAATTTTTTGGGCTATTTGTGTTTTCGGGTTGTAAATAATGAGTGGCGAGCGTGTCGCTTGTTCGAAATTTGAGTGCTTTGTCCACATGCGGTGGTCTCCCAAATGAAACCCATGGTCACCCCAAATTACAATAATGGTATTTTCCATTAGTCCCTTTTGCTTGAGTTTTCGCATGATTTTACCAATTTGGAAGTCGATAAAGGATACACAAGCATAATATCCGTGAACAAGTTCGCGTTGAAAGTCCAAATCGAGTGTAAGCTGTCCATTACTGTCAGTGGTGTAAGAACGTCCATCCATTGGGAATTTTGTTATTTCACCTGCTTTTTTAAATGCTAACCTGCCAATATTTTCACCGCGTTCTTGAAACGCAGCCAAAGGCATACGTTCTCTCTTATAAAAGTCCCAGTATTTTTGAGGTGCTGAAAAAGGTAAGTGCGGCCGTTTAAAACCAACGGCAAGGAAAAATGGTTTTGATTTTTGAGATAATCCATCAATCATACGGACTGCCTCTGCTGCAATGGCGCCATCTACATAAGCTTCGTCTGGAGCAGGACTAGATGAAAAAGGAGGCCTATAAACGGTCTTTATAAATTCTCCAGCTTGGCGAGGCTTCAAATTATTTTTCTTGATGATGGCTTTTATTTTAGTCTTGATTTCCTGACTTTGATAAAATCCCATAAAAGGAGAACCCCATTCCTTTGAATACTTGAGGTGAAATTCACGCTTGAATGGCTGTGACCATGATGGTGCGTCTGCTTGTGCGTCTACTCCACGTGGATCAAATATTTTCCCTACACCTGCTGTTGTATAGCCCATTTGCTTAAAGTGTTGTGGAAGGGTTACTACATTTGGCAGCTTATCACGCATTCGTGTTTTTAAATCATAGACTTTTGTTTTATCGGGGCGCAAGCCCGTAAGTAGACTAATGCGAGATGGGCTACAAATGGCCTGTTGGGTATGGGTATTAAGAAACAAACTTGATTTTCGCGCCAACAAATCCATGTTGGGCGTAACAGCAATATTATCGCCAAAGCTACGGATGGTTGGCTTTAAATCGTCAACTGCGATAAATACCACATTTAGTGGTTTATCACTTTGTGCACATATATTTAATGAACAGGATAATAGTGTTATATATAGTAAAATTCGCATTTGGGTGAGTGGTTGTTTTTTTATTTTAAGTTGTTATTTTTTAATAATCTTTGTTACACAATTTAGATAGTTTTCAGTTTGATATTCTATAAAATATAAACCATTCTTTAAAAAAGAAAGGTCATACTGTTTCTGAGGTTTTTTCCAACGTTTTTGAAATTTACCATTTATATCATAAAGTGACATAGAACGCATGGAAGCATTTGCTGACACACTAAAGTTGTCATTTGTCGGGTTTGGATACACGTGTATTTGTTGCGCTACTTCCTTAAGACTTAATGTTTGATCAGAAACTGAAAAATCATCAAAATAGTACGTTCCAACACCTGCTCCACACATAAGTTGAAGTTGGATGGATGATGTTCCTGCAGGAACATCAAAGGAAAACTCATAGGGTGATTCGGAGTAAGACGTCCCCAAAATATATTCGTCTGAAACGCCAATAAAATCTGTTCCACTTTGGTTATATTTTAAACGTAATTTGAAAGGTAAATCTACAACACTTCCTTTTCCATATACCGAAAAGGTTAAGCGCTTATTATCTAAATTCCCACTAGCATTATACGTAGTGTTGGACAGCAAAACGGTATTTAAATTTCCTGATTGAAATACATTTATTTTTGCCCCATGTGAACCACTTCTTGATGTGAATGAAGCGTCTTCACATGTTGCTTTTTCAGAAGCGAAACTATTGGCGTTTGGTTTTATTGCCAAAAAAGACCAGTCAGTATTGTAGCCACATTCAAAATCCATGTTTTTTAAGACATCATTATCATTACATGCGGGTTGCGTATAAGGATTTAGCAATGCGTCCTTAACGTCATCTACCCAAGTGCTACTTTCTAAAACAGTACTAGCTGAAGTAGATTTTGGTAAAAAACTATCTATGGAGAAAAAATCCATATCGTAAACGGTAAGTCCACTGTCTTTTCTCAAATGAATCGTTTTTGATCCTTTTCCGCCATCATCCCATGCAGAAAAAGCAAACCCTCTATCTATAGCCGCATTGGCAACATAGCCATGAAAGGCAACTCGTGATTTTGGGTCTGGGCCACCATCAGAAAAACCTGTAGGATTCGTTGAAATCACTTTTAAATCTCCTTCTGAATAATCGTACCCGTAATAATTATCGGCTCCAAACTCGCCCAAGTAAACTGCTACTTCGGAATCAAACGCAGCTGCCCACTGGGCAACCCCATCAAAATCACTAGCGACAGCATTTAAATCTGCAGCAGTTCCCCAATTATTTTTGTCTTTTCCATCAGAACTCGATTTAGTGAAGTTAAAAGGACGGTAATAGTGGAAGGTGGCTATCAGGTAATTGTCGCTATTCAAAATTTGAGGACTAATAGTGGTAACGGCGTCCGCACTTGTTTCCGTTCCCCCTGTAATAATAATTTTTCTTTTTTCGTTATTACTCCCTGAATTTCTTACGATTGAAATTACCTCAGTGTTTATGGCGTTCATATCTGCTTCAGAAATATGAAAATAAGGTTCGTTAATCACTTCAAAAACCAAATCGTCGCTGTAGGTTTTAAAGCGTTCAGCTATTTGTTCCCAAATGGAATAAAATTTAGCAAGATCGGCAGCACGTTTTGCTGATGTGGGATGGGTATAATACGCTGTTTGACTTTGGTCAAAGGTGTAGATAAATTCTGATTTAAGAGTTGCCCCATGAAAATCAAGAACAACAACAAGGTTATTTGCCAAGCCCCAGCCAATAACTGTCTCAAGTCGGTCTAGATAACTGGCACGTACAACAAAATCAGATCTCGAGCCTGTAAAAGTTGTGTCTTCATCTGTACTATAGGTAACATCACCTGCTGAATTTATAGTTCTTTCGCCAAAAAAATCAATGGGGATACGCACATTGGTAAAACCGGCATCAGCTACTTCTTGAAAGTATTGTTCGGTAGCAGCTCCAGACCAATTTCCTTCTATTGGTGCGCTAAGTACATTTCCAAGATTTATTCCACGCCCCATTTTGGCTACTAACTCTTGTGGAGTCTGTTGAGCGCTTAAAAAACCTGCTGCTAAAATTAGCAGCAGGTTTTTGGTGAAGGTTATTGAAAATCGTAAACGCCTATTTCTTATCTGCATTTTTACGTGCTTCATTGGAAAGAGACATCATTTTCTGTGCTTGTTTTTTTCCAAATTCTACCGCTAACTTTTGTTGTGCATTTGTATATTCAGCCTTATAAACAGCTTGTCTATCTTCTCGTGACATGCTATTGTTTGCCTTGATTTTTACATTTGCGTTGATAACTCTTTCCAACATGACATTGTATACTACCTTTTCTTGATCTTCATTCAAGTCCATTTTGTCGGCAATGTAGGTGGAAAAAAGAGTGGCTCTTCCTTTCTGGTATTTTGTTGGTTCTTGGGCTTGTGCAGTTAAAGCAAAAACCATTAAACAGATAAAAGTGATTAAATTTTTCATATTGATTTAAAAATTAACCCAGAGCGACAATCACTCTGGGATTGTTTAGTTCGTTTATTTTTTGATTAGTCTAAGTGCTTTTCTCTCGTTAATTTTTGCAAAATAAATACCGCTCGACAAGTCTTCAATACTGATTCTCTCATTGTTAGATTGAATAACTAACGACTTAACTAGCTTACCAGCAACGTTATAGATTTCTAACTTATCATTTGCTGCTACATTATCAACAATAAAATATGTATCCGCTGGGTTTGGATACAGTACAATAGTTGACTGATGGTTTTCATCTACCGAAGCCGTTGGAGAAACCGTAATCGCATGAAATTCAACAGTTCCGCTTTGATTTGCGGTTGTATAACCACCACTGCCATTACTTTGTCTAACGAATAGGGTAATCGGATATATTGTACCAGCCCAATTCGCATTGGTCATATCAATTTCATAGGTTTTTACCGCAGTATCATTTGTGGTAATTGGCGTATTAAAATATCTTGGGCCAGAGCCATCAGCCTTAGCGTGCATTACGGTAAGTGCATCATTTGCTGAATTGTTTTTCAACTGAATTGTGATGATTTTACTCACATCAGCATTTACTGTATAGTCCCAACTCTTTAATTGTGGGCTAGCATCATCCATGTTTAGCGTATGTACTCCAGTACCTGAGTCTACTGTAGATGTCGCATTGTTTGGATACCAACCTGTAGCTAAATCACCACTTGCGGGCATTTCAGAAACACTGCGTTTAACACTTATATCATCAACATGATACGTAGTACCATCAGAATTTGGGTAAATTCTAAATGAAACTTGCTTATCGTCTGGTAAGTTAAAAGTAGTTGTTACTTCTTGCCAAGTATCAGCTGCCGAAGTTCTAGTTATTGTATTATCCCCATTTACAGTATTTTCATTGAACGTACCATAATAAAGATTGCTGTCATAATAAACTCCAACCTTTACTCTTTTATATGCTGCATCGGTTTTTAGCCAAAATGTCATCGTGTAATTTCCTCCATTACCAACTGATTTTCTATCAGACGACGAGACTGTATGTTTTATATGCAAAAATTTCCCAGCTTCTTTTACTAGTTTTAAAGAGCCGCTGTTAGAAGAACTGTTACGATCTATGTTTGCGTCAAATCCAGAACCTGCACCTGGGTTTACTATTACCCAATCAGCAGCAGTAATATCAGTATCAAAATTACCATTACTAATTAAGTTTGTTGGTAAGTCTTGACTGTTAATAAATGTCATGGGTAGTACTAATAAGAATATAATATATAACTGTTTCATATTATTTGATTTTGTATCGATACAAGCTCAAATGAGCTTGTATCATTTTATTAATTTAATCTAGTAATTGATTTGTATTTATTTCTGAAAGTGGAATTGGTATAAGCATAACTTCACTCTCATTAGTTGAGAAAACAATGTCGCGGTTCGTTGCATATCTTCTGAATGCATAGTAGAGCGTTTGCTCTGTATTAAGAATTGGATCATTATTTTTTAGGATAGTATTATTCAAGAAATACGTATATCCACGTCGTCTTGCATGAAATCCATCATATCCCTCGCCTACAAGCTCAAATTTATACTCGTCCATAATTGCATCTCTAAATGCATCTTTACCTTGTGTCCATTCTGGGCGCACATAGGTACCATCAACGCCTGCGCGCTGAAGCACAGGAGTTAAATAGGTCATTTCTTCGCCGTTGCCAAGTTCGTTTGAGATTTCAGCAAGCATTAATAATAGTTCTGCATAGCGTAAATCCACCACATTTTGCTCGCCATATTGTGTCATACTTGTTCTATCTTTTTCTGTGAATTTGAATAAATAAGGTTGCGTAGCTCCCATATTAGCATTCCCGTTTCCAGTAGGGTATACTTTTGCGGTGGCTGAAGTATTTCCATACGCTTGTTTGTACCCACTGATATAGGTTCCGTCATATCTTTTATCATGAACAGTAACACTTGTAGGTCCATTTCCAGTTCCCTTTGTGCCGTAAACACTTAGATGATAGTCATGAAAGACACGTGCAACTCTAAACCAACCAAAGTGTTGGTTATTGCTTGTTCCTTTATACCTCCAAGGAGTAAAATTTCGACCCATTTGAGAATTAGCTGCAACCAAAGAAATTTGAAGTTCAAATATGGATTCAGAAGAGTTTTCCTCACCATTATAGGGGTCAAATAAATCAGCATAATCTGCTAATAATTCATATTGACCACTATCATATACTTTCTTGGCCTCATTGTAGGCATTGGTCCAACAATCCGCTTCGGAATATCCAGCCGCATCGCGCAAGTTAGGAGTAGTTGCCATTTTCATCCAAACCTTTGCTGCCATCATATTAGCAGCCCATTTTTTTGGATAGCCCACGTCTTGGTTAGCCCCTTTCATTTTTGCAGCTGCAGCCTCAAAATCAACTAGCATTTGTGCATATACTTCAGGTGTTGTAGACATCTCTTTATTTGTTTGGTTACTTTCAGCAGGTACTAGCCACATAGGAATGTCACCCCAAAGTTCAGCTAACTTGAAGTAAGCCCATCCTCTTGAAAATTCAGCATTTCCAAGCACGTCGTTTACTACAGCATTATTTGTTGGTGTTTCTGTAGAGCTAATAATTTCATTAGCTCTACCCACGATTTTATAAAGTCCAGCCCACAAGTTTTCTGCATCTGGATGATATCCAGGGTTCAACGCATTTAAGCTGGACTGATCTACTCCATTAGTATTATTTCCATTATTACTACCTTTAGTGGTATACATTAATCCACCATAAAGGTTTTCAACATACAGTCTTCTTTCCTGAGCATCATATGAAGTAAAGGCTTGATAAAGACCATCGCGCGCACCAATTGCCCCTTGTGGGTCGTTGTAAAAAGTGTTATCTAAAAAAGGGGGATTTTCTTCTAAATCGCACCCTGTGAATACGAATAAAAATAAAACGAAAAATAATTTTATTGCTTTCATAATTAAAATTTGATATTAAGTCCCATTAAAAATGTTTTGGAATTTGGTTTATTATTCCAGTCTGTTCCTTGAACTAAACCGTCCCACAAAAAGGAGGTAACTT
>JAACDD010000104.1 GCA_009937085.1 Bacteroidota bacterium | reverse complement strand
TACTTCATTCAAGTAATGATTATCCGATCGAAATTAGATATCTATGGAAAGATGCACCTTCTGAAGTTTCAATTTACAACGATTTAGAAATTCCCTTACCACCTTTTAGGAAAACAGTTGTTAATTAGTTTTTTATAGTAAAAGTATAAATACTAACAGGTTGTTTTGCGACTAAAAAGGAAACATAATAATCACCTTTCTTAAGTCCAGAAATTGTTATTTTCTGTTTTCGCAATAATCTATTATGGGCTATTTTTTTTCCGTTTTCGTCAAGTAATTCGATTTCTTCATAGCTGTTTTTTGGTATATTTTTTAGAGAAACAATCCCTTTTGAATTATTTACCTTTAGTTTGTTGTTTATTGACTTGGCTCGATAATCTAGCACACTTAGTGGAGTCAGCTCTTGAATACTAAAATCGGCAAACCTCACCTGCTCATCCCTTAAATAAGATAAGTTTTTAATACTTCTATAAACACCCCATTTTGGCCGTGTAAAGCTTGACCCATCCTGCCACATATCAATCGCAGAAATATTATAATTAAATAAGACTAATCCATCTGTGACGCGTGAAATTTTTATGTAATAACTCCCTAAGTTGTCGTATTTTATGACCTCAGTAACTTTAACCCATTGCCCTCGAAATAAGTCTAAAGATGCTGTTTTCAATGTGCTTTGCATATTGGTAGCGGTATAACGTAATTCCATTCGGTCTGGTGTAGCCTTTCGTGCTGTGAGTGTAACCATTGGAGTACTAGCATAAAGACCACCAACAGATTTGATTTGATGTAGGTGTGTAAAGTTTTTTGAGACTTTAAAATTTCGAGGTAGTTTAAATTTCCATGAGTAAGCAACGGTTTCCCCTTTAATTGCTTTTAGGTTATCTGGTGATCCACTATATGTTTTGATTTCTACACGCTGGCGATCAAAGTTTTGGCAACGGTCATTATCGGGTGTTTTGTGTACTAAAAAATTAAAAACATATTTTCCTAGTTCGTTATCATACACTTCTTGAATATGTCTTCCAAATTCTGTGTGAACGCAGTCAGGAACTTCCACAACATCTCTGCCTGGAGCAAATGCATTATTTATTTCTTCATACGTTTTACCAGGACCATTTGCAGATAGCAATACTTTTTGTGCGTTCAATATGTTAAAAACAAAAATATTAAAAGCGAATACTTTTAATAATGGCCTATAGTAAAACGTTTTCAAAGTTGTTTATTTTGTGCAATTATAGAAACTTGTAGTGGACTTTCTAGGCATTGTGCAAACTGTTCCAAATAGTTGTTCCATTCGTCTTTACTATCAAATTGACCACTTTTTTTCCATCCGAAACCTGCATAGTAGCTAAACAACCCATTATAGCTTCTATTAAGTTCGAGAAATAAGTTGCTTTTATCTTTTTCGTTTGAAATATACTCATCAACACCATTCACATTTTTAACATTGGTGACGATCCCCATGCCTAATGCTGAGCCATCGTGTGGCTCCCAATAACTAACCCAGCCGCTATTTAGATTAGCCGTAATTTCACCTTCTTTTTTATGAAGCGTAATTCCAGTTGAAATAGTTTTTACCCCTTCTAATTTAATTGAGAATTTTGATAGATTTTGACCATAGTCCAACGAAATAATTTTCTTTTCAGATATGATTTTGCCATCTGCCTCCCAATTATCGTATGTTAACTCGAAACTTGTTCTAATTGGACCATTGGCAATAGTTTTCCAATCGATGAAATTCTTTGAAGTTGCATATGACTCTTTTGTTTTTATAGCAATTCCACCAATCCCCCTGCTTTTTCCTACATGAAAGTTATCCAACCCCTCACCATTGTCAGTATGATAAGACGCTTCACCAGATAAATGTTTTTTATACCATTTATTAATGATGGGGTATTCCACTCTCTTTAGCCAAGCATCTATACCACTGGTTAGGGTACCTCCTTTGATATTTTCTTCAATCATCTTTTGAGCGGTTGGTCCAAAAGTCCGAAAAGCAACTCGGTTATTTTCCCATGCATAATCGTCAGTTCGTTCTGGTACAAAACGTGAGTAACAATGCGTTTTTTGTAACTGCGGTGCATTTGAATATTTTATGTAAAACACCTTTTCAACGTTTCCAGGAATTTGAGGTTGAAACAATAACACATCCATCTGTCCATCTAAATTATTATCAACAAGTTGTGATGTGATTTTCTCATCTTTTAAAGCACTACCTACCACTAAGTATTTATCGTCGAGGTTTAAATGAGAAACATCAACTTCAACAGTTTCAAACATGCGGTCAACTGACAGGTCATTTTTAATATTCACAACTATCACCCTATCATTTTTGTTGGAACAGCTAAAGAATACTAGTGCATAAAGTAAATATAATCGCTTCATAAAGTATGTTTAAAATAACGAATTATAAGTTTTTAGTGTAAACACGGTTAGCTTTTGACGTTTTAAGTTCTTCGTTCTGTTGTTTGGCATATTCAGCAAAATAGTCTAGAAGTTCCTTTTTTACGCTAACGTATTCTTTATTGTTGTAATAATTTTCAGTTTCCAGCGGATCATTGTCATAATCATACAATTCACCTGAAACAATATACCCTTCGTCAAAGGGTTTATAAAGCCTATAAAAATCCTTCATCCAGAGTGTCAAACGATAACGTTCTGTTCGAATTGAATACCCAAAGGTTCTCATATTTTTACCCCTTCTATATTGGCTAACAGCATAATCTTTCACTTTACTTTTAGTTTCCATCAAAATAGGCATTAGGCTTGCCCCTTGTAGTTGTTCTGGGATTTTTATTCCTGTGGCATCACACAGCGTTGGAAAGATATCAACGGCTTCAGCAAGTGCACTTGTTTTTGATGCTTTTATACCAGGGATTTTAAATATCATTGGAATCCGAGTTGCTTGCTCAAAGTTAGAATGTTTACACCAAAGGTTGTGGTCTCCTAAGTGCCACCCATGATCCCCAATAATTGTAACTATTGTATTGTCTTTTAAATCAAGCGATTCTAATGTACTTATGAGCTTTCCAATTAATGCATCAGCATATGATACGGATGCATAATAACCATGAATCAATTCTTTTTGCTTATCAAAAGGCAGCTCCATTCCTCCTTTTACGTCAGAGAAAGATGCAATTGGTGGGATATCAGTATACTTATAAAGTTCTCCCGCACCGTGATAAGCTACTAAAGGACTATTATTTGCATTTTCTCTAAATTCAGCTAACTGTATTTCGTCTCGGTTATATAAATCCCAATACTTTTTTGGGACTGCAAATGGTAAATGAGGCTTCGTTATTCCAACAGCGAAAAAAAAGGGTTTTGCGTTTTCTTTAAGTACTTTGAGGATGTCTTTTGAATGAAGCACAGTAGCGCCATCAATGTAGGCATTATCAGGTATATCAAGAGACTCAACAGATGGTTTGGCATTGATTTTAATAAAATTACTCAATTCCTTTCCGGTTAGCCCCTTAGCTCCACCTATTTTCTCATATATCTCTATTTCTTCCAAAACTTTCACACCTCGATACCTTCCTTTGGCCTTTCCCATTTCTTTTGGGTAGTAGTCATTTGATTTTTTATAAAATGGAATACTCCAAGAAGGCTTATCGATATTTTCGTCAACACTTCTTGAATCAAACACTTTCCCTATCCCAGCGGTTATATATCCGTTTTGTTTAAAAAATTGAGGCATTGAAAGAATCTCAGGATTAATATTCCGCATTTCAGTTTCTAGGTCCCATACTCCTGTGTAGTCAGGCCTCATTCCTGTAAGAAAACTTGCCCTTGATGGGCCACACACAGCTTGTTGGCAATATGTATTAGTAAAAATGACTCCTTCTTTTGCAAATCGGTCTATGTTAGGAGTTTTTACAAATGGATCTCCGTAGCATCCTAAAATTGGTTTTAAGTCATCAACAATAATAAAAAGTACATTAGGTTTTGTTGGTTCTTCTACAATTTGAGCGAACGTATTTTGGCACGATAAAACTATAAGCACAAGAAAAACATTAATCATTTTACCTAAAATCTTTGTTGCTATTTTAAATTGTTTATTCATCATTTTTTTATCTCTGTATTTGATCACAAACTTCTTAAATAAGTTACAAGGATTGTCTGATACCTAGCTCCAAACCTCTTAACTCAGCTAAGCCACGTAAACGTCCTATACCTGAATATCCCGGATTTGTTTTTTTAATTAAGTCGTCTAGCATTTTATGACCATGGTCAGGTCTAAAAGGCATACGCATATCTTTTCTCCTATTTTTTTGCCTTAGTATTTGTTCCTCAATCAAGGCTTTCATAACTCCAAACATATCCACATCGCCTTCTAGATGGTTGGCCTCATAAAAGTTTCCGTTTTTATCTCTTTTGGTTGCGCGCAAATGAATAAAATGAATACGGCTACCTAATCGTTTTACCATACCCACCAAGTCATTATCTGCACGAACACCAAAAGAACCCGTGCAAAAAGTCAGACCATTGTTGGGACTTTTAACTGCGTCGTATAAGTCGATGACATCTTGCTCTGTACTTAACACTCTGGGTAATCCAAGAATGGGATAAGGCGGATCATCGGGATGAATACACAACAGAATCCCTGCTTTTTCAGCAGCAGGAATTATCTCTGCGACAAAAGAAAATAGATTTGCCTTTAGTTCTTTTGCCCCTATGTTTTTGTAAGTCGCTAATATTCTGTTGAACTCTTTTAAAGTGTAACCCTCTTCAGCTCCCGGTAGTCCAGCGATAATATTTTTAATTAATTTTTGTTGTTGTTCCACTGAACTATTTTCAAGATACTTTTTAGCTGCTATAATCTCTGATTTAGAGTGAGCTTCTGCTGCACCAGGCCTTTTTAGTAAAAACAATTCAAAAGCAGCAAAAGCAGCAGCTTCAAATCGCAGTGCCGTCGATGAATCTGAAACTTCATAATCTAGGTTTGTACGTGTCCAGTCTAAAACAGGCATAAAGTTGTAACAAACAATATCGATACCACACGCTCCTAAATTTAAAAGTGTTTGTTTGTAGTTGTTTATGTACGTTTGGTAGTTTCCAGATTTGGTTTTGATATTTTCATGTACGGGTACACTTTCAACAACTGACCAAGTAAGTCCTGCTTTTGCAATTTCAGCTTGCCGCTTTTTTATTTCATTAATTGGCCAAACAACTCCATTAGGAATTTGATGAAGTGCAGAAACGATTCCTGTTGCACCTGCTTGCTTGATGTCCAACAGAGACACAGGGTCATTAGGACCATACCAGCGCCAAGTTTGTTCTAGTGAAATATGCATATTATTAAATATTAAACGCCACTATATGCGGCAAACCCTCCATCAATTGGAATTACTACTCCAGTAACGAATTTTGATCCCTCACCACAAAGCCATAGGGTAGTGCCAACCAAGTCGTCAGGTGTACCATAGCGCCCCATAGGAGTCTGATCAATAATTTGTTGTCCTCGTTGTGTTAAACTTCCATCCGTATTTGTTAACAGTGTTCTGTTCTGATCGGTAAGGAAAAACCCAGGAGCAAGGGCATTTACGCGGATACCTACTTTAGAAAAATGAACCGCCAACCATTGTGTGAAATTAGATACAGCAGCTTTAGCTCCACTGTATGCAGGAATTTTTGTCAATGGAGTAAAGGCATTCATAGACGAAATATTCAGGATACTACAATTTTCCCGACCTACCATATCTTGCGCAAAAACTTGTGTGGGAAGTAAGGTGCCAAGAAAATTTAGATTAAATGTAAACTCAATACCTTTAGGGTCTAAGTCAAAAAAAGTTTTAAACCCTTCGTTTTTATTCTCCATATCTTCCAGTGCAAAGAACGGATTTGAAGTTGTTCCCATCGGGTGATTTCCACCAGCGCCATTTATCAAAATATCTATTTTACCAAAGGCTTTATTTATCGTTTCTTTCGCACGTATTAAAGTGTCTTTTTCTAAAACATTAGCAGCCTGGCCAATGGCATTTCCGCCATTTGCTTTAATACGCGCTACAACTGCATCTGCAGCCTCCATTCGAAGGTCTAATACAGCAATCTTATGTCCTTCTTGAGCAAGTGCCTCAGCTAGTTTTCCACACAAAACTCCGCCAGCTCCTGTCAATACAATTGTTTTACCCATTTTTAATATTTTGTGTGAATTTAAAGTAAATTTAGAAGAAACATATTTGCTGCGCATCTCTTCTTTGCATTTGGCATTATTCCACAACTAATTTTGTACAATACTTTACCGCACATAAACACACATAATTAATAATTATCGTTGCGTACACAAAGTGCTTAATATTGTTCATATTTAAGATTTGATGTTTTGAATTTTTCGTTGTATACCAACATTTTGATTAAATTGAGTGAATTTAATAATTAAGCAAAATATTAATGAAAATTTTACTCAAAAAAATAACTTTTTTACTCCTTTTTTCAAGTTTTTTTGCAACTGCCCAATCCATTACGGTTTCTACAATAGATGAGTACAATTCGGCCATTAAAAAAG